>JADZBR010000392.1 GCA_020852035.1 Caulobacteraceae bacterium | reverse complement strand
CACGCGCGGCCGCGTCGCCTGCGCCAAGGCCTATGCGCACCTCGGCCTGACCGCGCCCGCGGTTGTCGCGAAGGGTGCGCAGCCTGGATTGTTCGAGGAATGAAGGTCCATCTCCAAAAGCCCCTCCCCCTTGCGGGGAGGGGTTGGGGTGGGGGTGTTAGCGCAGGACTCTCCGGCGAAGCCGCACCAGCGCCCATCTCCGAAAGTCACAGGCCTACACCCCCATCCCCTGCCCCCTCCCCTCAAGGGGGAGGGGAATGAGCCTCTCCGGCGAGGTCGTGGAGAAGGAGCACCGCCTTCCGGTGCGCGTCTACTACGAGGACACCGACTTCACCGGCGTCGTCTACCACGGCGCCTACGTCCGCTTCTTCGAGCGCGGCCGTTCCGACTACCTGCGCTGCATCGGCATCAACCACGCCGCGCTGATGGAGCGGGAGGCCACCGCCTTCTCGGTCACTCAGATGACGATCGCCTTCCGCCGCGCCGCCCGCATCGACGACGCCCTCCTGGTCCGCACCCGCCTGCCGCGCACCGCCGGCGCCCGCCTCTACTTCGCCCAGACCATCACCCGAAGCGACGAGGTGATCGCCACCGCCCAGGTCGAGGCGGTCTGCATCGACCCCTCCGGCCGCGCCCGCCGCCCGCCGAAGGCGCTTGTCGATCTTGTGACCCCGTATCTGACCGGAGATGTGCCTTAGTTTCACCACTCGTTCACCACAACGGGTGCTCTCCTCACCGATCTCCACGCGACCCGCGCCAAAGGCCTCATGGACCCGAACGCCCTCTCCGCCGCCGACTTCAACTTCATCGAGCTCTTCCTGCGCGCCACCATCGTGGTGAAGGGAGTGATGATCTTCCTGGCCGGAGCCTCGCTCTGGTCGTGGGCGGTGATCATCGACAAGACCCTGCGCTTCCGCGCCCTGGCCAAGGAAGCCGACCGCTTCGAGCAGGAAGTCTCCTCCGGCCGCTCGCTGGAGGAGGTCGCCCAGGAATCCGGCGATTCCAGCCACGCCCTGCCCCGCATGCTGCAGGGGGCGCTCGGCGAATGGCGTCAGGCGCGGGCCAAGGGCGCCCTCGGCGAGACCCAGGTCGCCATGCTGATGCAGCGCATCGACCGCATCCTCGACACCACCATCAGCCGCGAGAGCTCGCGCGTGGAGGACGGCCTTTCCCTGCTCGCCATCGTCGCCACCGCCTCGCCGTTCGTGGGCCTCTTCGGCACGGTGTGGGGGATCATGCACGCCTTCCAGGCCATCGCGATCGAGAAGAACACCAGCCTGGCGGTGGTCGCCCCCTCCATCGCCGAGGCCCTGTTCGCCACCGCCATCGGCCTGGCCGCCGCGATCCCCGCCTACATCGCCTACAACAAGTTCTCCGCCGACGCCGGCCACTATTCCGCCCGCCTGGAAGCCTTCGCCGACGACCTCGCCACCGCCATCCAGCGGCGGCTGGCCGAGCGGGTCTGACCGATGGCGCTGTCGGCCAACGACGCCTTCGCCGCGGGCGGCTCACGCCGCCGGCGGGGCCGGCGCGGGCGCCGCGGCGCGCTCTCGGAGATCAACGTCACGCCGCTGGTCGATGTGATGCTGGTGCTCCTGATCATCTTCATGATCTCCGCCCCGCTGCTCACCGCCGGCGTGCCGCTGGAGTTGCCCAAGACCGAGGCCGGCGCCATGCAGGACCAGTCCGAGCCGCTGACCGTCTCCATCCAGAAGGACGGCTCGATCTACCTGCAGGAAACGAAGACCGCCTTCGAGACCCTCGGCCCCACCCTGAAGGCCCTGGCCGGAGAGGGCTTCGACAAGCCGATCTACGTGCGCGCCGACGGCGGCGCCTCCTACGCGGTGGTGGCCCAGGTGATGGCCAGCCTTTCGACCTCCGGCTTCACCTCGATCAACCTGATCACCGACACCGGCGGCCCGTCCTCCACGCCTGCGGAGGAGTCCAGGCCCTGACCGCGCTCGAACAGCGCTCGGACCTGCGCCCCGCGCTCGCCGGCTCGGCCCTGCTGCACGCCGCGGTGCTGCTCGCCGCCCTGATCTCCTGGCCGTTGCTCGGCAAGCCCGTGAAGATGGGCGAGGTGGTGCCGGTCAACATCGTCACCAACGCCCAGGCCAGCAACCTGCGCCCCGCGGTGCAGGCCGACGAACCGGCGCCCGCCGCCACCGAGGAGCCGCTGCCCACCGCCCCGCCGGAGATGGCCGCTCCCAGCCTGGAGCCCGATCCCGCCCCGCCGACCCCGCAGCCGGCGCCCAAGGCCGAGCGCGCCCCGCCGCCGCCGAAGACCGTCACCCCCGCGCAGAAGACGCCGACGCCCAAGCCCGCCACCAAACAGGCGCCGACCCCGGCGACCAAGCCCAGCCGGCCAACCCCGAAGCCCGGCCTCGACCTCGACGCCCTGGCCGCCAGCATCGCCAAGACCACCCGCCCCTCCGGCCAGCGCGTCTCCTCCGCCGCCAAGGGCGCCTCGCGCCCGGAGGCGGCCGCCCAGGCCCGCCCCGGCGCCGGCGCGCGCACCGGCGAGGCCGCCGCCGCGCTCAACGCCCTGGCCGACGAACTCGGCCGCCGCTGGAACCCCAACTGCAATGTCGAAGGCGGTGATTCGGTGCGCCTGTCGGCCCGCTTCCACCTCGGCCCCGGCGGCCAGGTGCGCGGCCAGCCGCAGATCATCCGCGGCATGTCCTCCGACCCGGTGGTGGTCGCCGCCGCCACCCGCGCGGTCGGGGCGATCAACGCCGCCCAGCCCTTCGAGGACCTGCCGCCGGACCTCTACGGCCAGGACATCATCGTCAACTTCGACGCCCGCAAGGTCTGCGCGGGGTGATGGCTTCCCGCCATAAAATCACCCCGCGCGCGGGCGATTCGGGACCGCGACGGGGTTAGGGGAAATGCCGATGATGCGATCGATCCTGCTTGCCGTGCTGGCGCTCTTCGCCGCCGGCGCCGCCCTGCCCGCCCGCGCCCAGATCGAGGTGGACGTGACGCAGGGCGCCCTGCAGCCCCTGCCCATCGCCATCCCGGCCATGACCGGCGCGCCGGTCGGCGCCGACATCAGCCGTGTGATCTCCGGCAACCTCGACCGCTCGGGCCTCTTCCGGCCGCTCGACCCCAATTCCTTCATCGAGAAGGACCTCAACATCGCCGTCCAGCCGCGCTTCGCCGACTGGAAGCTGATCAACGCCCAGGCGCTGGTGAACGGCAATGTGACGGTCGAGGAAGGCGGCCGCCTGCGCGTCGATTTCCGCCTCTGGGACATCTATTCCGAACAGCAACTGCTCGGCCTGCAGTTCACCTCCACGCCCGAGAACTGGCGGCGCGTCGCCCACAAGATCTCCGACGCCATCTATGAGCGGCTGACCGGCGAGAAGGGCTATTTCGATACCCGCGTGGTGTTCGTCGCCGAGAGCGGGCCGAAGCTGAACCGCGTGCGCCGCCTGGCGATCATGGACCAGGACGGCGCCAATCCCAGCTACCTGACCAACGGCTCCTCGATGGTGATGACCCCCCGGTTCTCGCCGAACAGCCAGGAAATCACCTACATGCAGATGCGGCCCGACGGGTCGTCCATCTATCTCCTGAACCTCGAGACCACCCGCCAGGAACGCCTCGGCAGCTTTCCTGGCATGGTCTTCGCGCCGCGCTTCTCGCCGGACGGCAGCAAGGTCGCCTTCTCCGTCGAGCGCGGCGGCAACAGCGACATCTACGTCATGGACCTGCGCAGCCGCTCGTCCACGCGACTGACCGCCGACCCCGGCATCGACACCTCGCCGGCCTTCTCGCCGGACGGCAGCCGGATCGTCTTCAACTCCGACCGCGGCGGCACGCCCCAGCTCTATGTGATGAACGCCGACGGCTCGGGCGTGCGGCGCATCTCCGCCGGCGGCGGGCGCTACACCACCCCGGTCTGGAGCCCGCGCGGCGACCTCATCGCCTTCACCAAACAGGCCGGCGGTCAGTTCTCCATCGGGGTGATGAGCCCGGACGGCGGCGGCGAGCGCATCCTGACCGCCAGCTACCTCGACGAAGGCCCCACCTGGGCGCCCAACGGGCGGGTTCTAATGTTCTTCCGTGAAACCCCGGGCGGTTCTCCGCGCTTATGGACCGTGGACGTATCGGGTCGCGTGCTGCGCCCCGCGCCCTATCAGGGGTCGGGGTCAGATCCGGCGTGGTCGCCGATCCTCGATTGAGTAAGCTTCAGGTGCTCGGGCCTGACCGCTGACACGTTCGTGACAAGATCGCGGGCGAGGCTCAGCTAAGCTGAAGCTGATTTGGGGCGGCGTTTGCGCCCTCGACGTTAGAGACGGAGAAGGACAAGCCGTGACTATCACCCGCCGCCATGCCGAGAGCGCTGCTAAGCTGGCCTTGGTCCTCACCGCCGCCGCTTCACTGGCGGCCTGCCAATCTCGGCCCAAGCCGCAGGGGCCGGTCGCGCCGACCCCCTCGGGCCCCACCGCGCCGGACAGCGGTCCGACCGGCCCTTCGACGCCCGGGCCGGTGACCAGCGGCGTGATCCCCGGCTCGCAGGCCGACCTGGCGCAGAGCGCGGGCGACCGCGTGTTCTTCGACCTCGACCAGTACAACCTGCGCTCCGACGCCACCCAGACCCTGGACGCCCAGGCCCAGTGGCTGCAGCGCTATCGCAACGCGCAGGTCCGTGTCGAAGGCAACGCCGACGAACGCGGCACCCGCGAATACAACCTCGCCCTCGGCGCGCGCCGGGCCAGCGCGGTGCGCGAATACCTCGCCAGCCAGGGCGTCTCGCCCAGCCGGATGTCGACCATCTCCTACGGCAAGGACCGGCCGATCGCCGGCGGCTCCGACGAGGAGTCGCACCAGCAGAACCGCAACGCCCACACCGCCATCGTCAGCGGCCAGTAAGTTGAGCGGCGGGCCGCGGCGTCGCAATCTGGCCGCCGCCGCCCGCTATCGGTGACCTGATGAGGTTCGCTCCCGTTTCGCTCGCCGTCCTGCTGCTCTGCGCCGTCCCCGCGGCGGCGCAGACGCCGTTGCCGCTGGAAGCCGACCCCCTGAGCGCCCGCGACGCCCGCCGGCTCGACCGCATGGAGGACGTCCTGCGCGAGCTGCGCGCGATCGTCTTCCAGGGCCGCAACACCGGCCAGCCGGTGGTGGTGCAGCCGGCCGACGCCGAATATCAGCTGCAGGATGCGCTGCGCCGCATCTCGGACCTCGAGATGTCGCTGTCGCGGGTCAACAGCCAGCTGGAGACCACCACGCGCGGCCTCGACCAGGCCAGGCGCGACGCCGAGGCCCTGCGCGCCCAGAATCAGGCGCTGACCGAACGCCTCGCCCTCTTTGAGCAGCGCACGGCCGAGCCCGCGGCCGTCGCGCCGACCGTCGCCGGCGCTCCCGCCGAGGATGAAGGCGCGGCCTTCGACGCCGCGCGCCAACTGATGGTGGGTGGGGACTACGACGCCGCCGAGGCGGCCTTCGCCGCTTTCGTGCAAACCTATCCGGACGGCGCCAAGACCCCCGAGGCCAACTACTGGTGGGGCAAGACGCTGGACATCCGCAACGCCAACGCCCAGGCCGCCACCGCCTTCATCAGCGCCATCCGCGGCTGGCCGAAGACCAGCTGGGCGCCGGACGCCACCGTCGAGCTCGCCCGCCAGCTGATCGCAATGGGCAAGTCGCCCGACGCCTGCGCCACCCTGGACGAGCTCGGCCGCCGCTATCCCAAGGCCAGCGCCCAGGTGAAGTCGCGCGCCGCCAACGCCCGCGTCCGCGCCAAGTGCGCCTGAGCGCCGCCGAAGCGCTCCTAGGCCACCACCTGCAACCGACCGGCGCCGCGCCCATCGCCGTGGCCTATTCCGGCGGCGGCGACTCCCTGGCCCTGCTGCTGATCGCCGACGCCTGGGCCCGCCGCCACGGCCGCCGGCTCGCCGTGCTGCACGTCGATCACCGGCTACAGGGCCAAAGCGCCGCCTGGGCCGAGACCTGCGAGGGCGTCGCCCGGAGCCTGGGCCGGCCGTTTCGCCGCCTCGCCTGGCTGGACGCCGCGCCCGGTGCCGGCCTGCCGGCCCGCGCCCGCGCCGCCCGCCACGTGCTGCTGGCCGCCGCGGCGCGCGACCTGGGGGCGAAGGTCGTGCTGATGGGCCACACCGCCGACGACCTGGCCGAATCCGCCGCCATGCGGGCCGCCGGCTCGACCACGCCGGACCCGCGCGTCTTCGCCCCCTCCCCGGCCTGGCCGGAGGGGCGCGGCGTCTTCCTGCTGCGCCCGCTGTTGACCACCCGCCGCCAGACCCTGCGCGGCTTGCTGGCCGCCGCCGGCCGTGACTGGATCGACGATCCGGCCAACCTCGACCCCCGCTACGCCCGCGCCCGCGCCCGCCGCGAGCAGGCGCTCGCCCTCCCCGCCCCGGCCGAGCCCCCCGCGCTGGCCGCGGCCAAGGCCCTGGAACTCACCTGTTCGGGCGGGCTGCGGTTGGCCGCGCCGATCCCGGCGGACGATCTGCCGCGCCTGCTGGCCATCGCCTGCGTCAGCGCCGGCGGCGGGAGTCGGCCGCCACGCCGCGCGGCGGTCCTGCGCCTGGCGGGCGCGGTCGCCGCCGGCCGTCCCCTGACCGCGGCTCTCGCTGGCGCCAGCGTACGAAGCGACGGCGCGAGGGTCCGCGTGGTGCGCAATGTCGGCGAGTTCGCCCGCCGCGGCCTCGCCCCACTCCGGCTGGGCGCGGGCGAGGCCGGCGTCTGGGACGGCCGCTTCGAGATCGAGGCCGGGGCCGAGGTGGCGGTGACGCCGCTGTCCGGCCTTGCGCGACGCCTGTCGCCGGAGGCGCGACGCCGACTCGCGCGCGTTCCGGCCGAGGATCGGCCGGCGCTGCCCGCCCTGGTGACGCCTTCCGGCGAGGTCTCCTGCCCACTGCTGGGCGAGGCGCCGGGGCGCGTCAGGCCGCTGGCGCTGGCGCGGGCTCGGGCGGCGACGGGGTTGGTCGAGCGGGAGCCGATCTAGCCGCCAGCACGCCCTCGATGGCGGCGACAATGGCGGCGGCGTGGCGCACGCCCAGCAGGGTGGCGTGGCCGGCGGCCGCCACGTGCGCCACCGACCCGGCCCGCGAGGCCGTCGCCGGCGCGGCCTGCACGCGCTTCCAGTCCTCGCGCCCAGCCTCTGGGCCGGCGGTGACCACCGCCACCGGCCAGGCCGGGTCGTAGCCGCCGGCCTTCAGCACCTGCTCGGCCGAATGCGGCCAGGTGCGGACCTCCTCGGCGGCCCAGCGGTTGTGCGGACCGGAGCCGAAGAAGCGCTGCTTCTCGGCCTTGGCCTCGCCGGTCAGGCCGATACGGTCGCCGATCAGCGGCGCGAGCGGCTTGAAGAGCCCGGCGCTGGCGCCCCAGCCGGCCAGGGTCGACGCCTGCGCGAACCGCTTCACGAAGACGGTGGCCATCGGCGAGTAGATGGCCTCGGGCGTGGCCGCATCCACCAGCACCACCCCGGCCACCCTGTCCGGATGGGTCACCGCGAACTGGCGCACGAAGAGGCCGGCCATCGAGTGACCGACCAGCACATAGGGGCCCGCCTCGCCCCTGGCGCGCAGCAGGGCGTCGAGGTCTCGGGCGATCGCCGCCGCATCGCGCGGCTTGGGGCCGGGATCGGAGAACCCGAGGCCCGCGCGGTCGTAGCTACAGCTGCGCAGCCCCTTGGCCGCCAGCCTGTCCTGCACCACGCCCCAGTCCGCCGAAAAGCCGAAAGCTCCGGACTCGAAGACGACGAGGGGCGCGCCCGACGCCTCGCCCAGGCAGACGATCCGCAGGGACCGGCCGCCGATGTCCACCTTCTCGCCACGCATCTTTCCGTGTCCCGCCGCCGCGCCGAGCCCGCCGCCGATGGCGATATAGGCAAGCACCAGCAGGATGACGACCGCCAGGGCGCGAAGGGCGAGCTTGAGCATGGAAGCGTTCTAGATCACCCTCTAGGGGCGGCAAGGAGGGACGGGATGCTGCGGCTGATCCTGGCGGTGCTGGCGGGCGTCGTGGTCGGGGTGATCGTCGTCGGGGTTGTCGAGGGCATGGGCCACACGATCTTCCCGCCGCCGCCCGGCGTGGACCTTACCGACCCGGCGCAGCTGAAGACGGCGATGGCGCAGTTGCCGGTGCAGGCCAAGATCTGGGTGTTGCTGGCCTGGTTCCTGGGCACGCTGGCGGGCGCCTCGACCGGGAACCTGATCGCCGGCCGCCGTCGCTGGGCCGGTCGGGCGGTGTCGATGGTGCTGTTCGTCTTCGCGGTCTGGACGATGCTGACCATTCCGCATCCGGCCTGGTTCGCCGCGGCCGCCGTCGCGGCCACCCTGGTGGCCGCGACCCTGGCGGAGGTCGCCTTCGGCCGGCCCCGGTTCAGTCAGGTTTCCTGAAGGGCTCGGGAATCCGCGCCGCGCCCTGCCGGTCCAGCATCCAGCCGGGATACTCCGCCGGCAGCTCGCT
>JADZBR010000391.1 GCA_020852035.1 Caulobacteraceae bacterium | reverse complement strand
GGCGCTAAGCGCAGCCCATGACCGCCGCCCTCCCCCTCCGCCACTTCCTGCTGGCGCTCGCCGTGGTGGCGGTGTGGGGGACCAATTTCGTGGTCATCCGCCTCGGGCTGGACCACCTGCCGCCGCTGCTGTTCGCGGCGCTGCGGTTCACGCTGGCGGCGATCCCGTTCGTGTTCCTGTTCAGGCGGCCGCCGGTCTCGTGGCGCAATCTGGCGCTCTACGGCCTGTTCATCGGGGTCGGGCAGTTCGGCCTGATGTTCATCGCCATGCGGGGCGATATCTCGCCGGGGCTGGCTTCGCTGGTCGTGCAGATGAACGCCTTTTTCACCGTGGGCCTGGCCGCCTGGCTGGCGCGCGAGCGCGTGCGGCTCTTCCAGGTCACCGCCCTGGCCATCGCCGCCGCCGGGATCGGCCTGATCGTCTGGAACGCCGACGCCCATACGACGCCGCTGGGCCTGACGCTGGTGCTGGCCGCGGCCCTCGCCTGGGCCGGTGGCAACATGGTGGTCCGCTCGGCCGGCGCGGCGGTGAACATGGTGGCCTATGTCGCATGGTCGAGCCTCTTCGCCGCGCCGGTGCTGTTCGTGCTGGCCTTCGCCTTCGAGGGCTGGCCGGCGATCCGCGCTGGCGTGGTGAACGCCGACCTCGCCACCTGGGCGGCGGTGGTCTGGCAGTCGGTGGGCAATTCGCTGTTCGGCTACGCCGCCTGGGGCTGGCTGCTCACGCGCTACAACGCCGGGACCATCGCGCCGCTGTCGCTGCTGGTGCCGGTGTTCGGCATGGGCGCCTCGGCGCTGTGGCTGGCCGAGCCCCTGCCCGGCTGGAAGCTGGCGGCCGCGGCCCTGGTGATGGGCGGGCTGGCGCTCAACACGCTGGGTCCGCGGATGTGGCCTAAGCCGGCGACGGCCTAAGATCCCTTCTCCCCTTGCGGGAGAAGGTGGCCCGAAGGGCCGGATGAGGGGTCGAAGATCATCGACGCCTCGAAAGCTGAAATGCCGGGCTCGGACGGAGAGGTCTGAGAGACCCCTCATCCGTCGCCTCACGGCGACACCTTCTCCCGCAAGGGGAGAAGGATCAGGACGCCCTATTTCTCTGGGTCGACCAGGGCCGAGTAGGTCAGGGTCTGGGAGAGCCCGCTTAGGTCTTCGCCGCCGGCCGGGCCGAAGCGCTGGATCATGCCGACGAAGAAGAGGTCGTTGGCCGGGTCCACCCAGAACCAGGTGCCGGCCGCCCCGCCCCAGCTCATCGTGCCCTTGCCGACCATCGAACCGGCGGCCCGGGGCTTCTCCACTACCATGAAGTCGAGGCCGAAGCCGACATTCTCGTTGAAGTCGGAGGCCGCCCGCCCGTCGCTGCCGACGCGGGCGGCGTCGGGGATGACGTTGGTCCCCATCAGCTCCACCGAGGCCGGCGAGAGGATGCGCGCACCGTCGAGTTCGCCGCCGTTGAGTAGCATCTGGCAGAACCGGGCGTAGTCGGCGGCGGTCGAGACCAGCCCCATGCCGCCGAACTCCGCATTCGGCGGGGCGATGTAGTCCGGCAGCTGGTTGTTCGCGAAGCCCTTGGCCTCCTCCAGCCGGCGGCTCTTGGGGTTCATGGCGTAGACGGCGCTCAGGCGGTTCGCCTTGGCCGGGCCGGTCTGGAAGGCGGTGTCGGTCATCTTCAGCGGGCCGAAGAGATGCTGCTGCAGGAAGTCGCCGAACTTCTGGCCCGAGAGCCGCTCGACGATGGCGCCCTGCAGGTCGACGGCGATCGAATAGCTCCATCGCTCGCCGGGCTGGAACATCAGCGGGATCTTGCCCACCCGCGTGACCAGGTCGTCCATGCTGGTCGCCTCGAACACCTTGTCGGCGCGGAACTGCTTGTCGACCGGGTGCTGGTCGCCCAGGCCATAGCCGAAGCCGGCGGTGTGGCTCATCAGTTCGCGCATGGTGGGCGGGCGCTTGGCGGGAACCAGCACCGGCTTGCCGTCCTTCTCGCCGGCGTAGACCTTCAGGTCCTTCAGCTCCGGCAGGTATTTGGTGACCGGGTCGTCCAGGCTCCACTTGCCCTCTTCGTAGAGGATCATCATGGCGACGCCGGTGATCGGCTTGGACATCGAGTAGATGCGGTAGATGGCGTCGTCGTTCAGCGGCTTGCCGGCCTCGAGGTTCGCCTTGCCGTAGGTCTGGGCGTGGACGGTCTTGCCGTGGCGCACCAAGAGGGTCTGGACGCCGGCCACGCGGCCCTCGTCGACCGACTTCTTCATCGCCGCGTCGAGGCGTTGCAGCCGCTGCGCGTCGAAGCCGACGTCGGCGGGCTTGGATGGCGTGAGCGTCAGCGCATGGCGCTCGAAGTCGTGCGCCTGGGCGGCCAGGGGCGCTGCGACCAGCGCGGTGGCGAGCAGCGCGGCGCGCAGGCGTGTGGCGAGCTTGGTCATGGAAGTCCCCCCTTGTTCGTTGGGGTAAGCTTAGGCGCTAGGTGATCGTTGGCAACTTCCTTCCCCCAGAATGGGGGAAGCGGCCCGAAGGCGAAGCCGAGGGTCGATGGGGGAGGTCTGAGAGGAAGCACATCCTTCCCCCATCGACCTTCCAGCCTGCGGCTGTCAGGCCACTTCCCCCGTACCGGGGGAAGGCGTCCCTCACTTCGGCCGGAACCGCTTGCTGGTCGGAAAGCCCTTCGGCGCCAGCTTGCCCGCGCCCGCCCGGCGGCCCAGCCAGTCGCGCCACTCGGCCCAGGCGCGGGTGCGGCCGGCGGTGTCGACCCAGCTTGCCCCCTCCTCGGCGGCGAAGACCAGGCCGTCGCGAAGCGCGCCCTCGCGGTAGCTCTGCAGCTTGACGCCCTTGCCGCGCGGCATCTCCGGCAGTTCCTCCAGGGGGAAGATCAGCAGCTTGCCGTTGTCGCCCACCACGGCCAGGTGGTCGCCAGTCAGCGGCAGGGCGAAGGCCGCGCCGTCCTTGTCGACGGTCAGCACCTGCTTGCCGGCCTTGCGGAAGGCCACCGCCTCCTCCTGGGGCAGGACGAAGCCGTAGCCCTGCTTCGAGGCCAGCACCCGCTTGGCGCCCGGCTTGTGGGCGAAAACGTCGACGATCCGCACCCGGTCGTCGAGGTCGACCATCAGGCGCAGCGGCTCGCCGTGGCCGCGCGCGGAGGGGAGCTTGTCGCAGGCGAGCGTGAAGAACCGGCCGTCGGAGGCGAAGATCAGCAGCTTGTCTGTGGTCTCGGCCGGGACCAGGAAGCCGAGGCTGTCGCCCTCCTTGAACTTCAACTCCGAGGGGTCTTCCACCCGCCCCTTCTGGGCGCGGATCCAGCCGCGCTCGGAGAGGATGACGGTGATCGGCTCGCGCGGGATCATCGCCTCGATGGCCGCCTCGGCGTCGATCTGGGGCGCCTCGGCGAAGCCGGTGCGGCGCTTGCCGAGGGCGCTCTCCGGCGAAAGCTTGCGGCGCACTTCCTTCAGCCCGACGCCGACCAGCTTCCACTGCTGCTTGTCGGACGCGAGCAGCGCGTTCAGGCCGTCGCGCTCCTCGGAGAGATCGCCGTGCTCGCGGCGGATCTCCATCTCCTCCAGCCGGGCGAGTTGGCGCAGGCGCGTGTTGAGGATGGCGTCCGCCTGGATGTCGGAGAGCTCGAAGCTC
>JADZBR010000390.1 GCA_020852035.1 Caulobacteraceae bacterium | reverse complement strand
TGGCGGTCAGATGGCGGCTGGCGTAGTTCAGCTCGTCCTTCTGCTTGAGGGTGTCAGGATAGAAAACCCCGCGCCACGGCTCGAACGTCCAGCCGCCGATGCCGATGCGGATGTCGCCGCTCATTGCGTCTCCTCCAGACCGCCCTTCAAGCGGTATCGATCAATTTCGGTCTGCGAGTGAGAGCAGCGGTCGATCTCGTAGATGTACGCCCCGCCGCTGTCCAAGCAGCTATCGACATCAAACCAGCGCTTGGCGACCGGCAAGCCCCGCCAGAGGGAGTAAGCAAGCACGCAGCCGATAATCGCTAGTGTGATCACCGCGACCCACCGGCTGCGCGCCATGCGCGTTACCTCCGCTCGCTCGCCGAGGCGTCGCGGGCGGCCTTGAACTCCGCGCCCTCGGTCCACGCCGGCCAGTCGCCCGAGTCGGCGAGCGCGCGGCCGACGGCGTACTGCAGTTGCAGGTCCTTGATGGCGCCGTCGTAGTTCCAGTTCGGGTTAAACTCGTCGTCCGGCTGGTGGTAGCGCTTGGCGACGTAGTCGTCGGCCGCGGCCTTGCCGGCGGCCCGGCCGCCGTCGACCAGGTCCTGGCCGCCCTTGGCGTACATGGCGGGCACGCCGCGCTTGACCAGCGAGAACTGGTCGGAGCGGAAGAAGGAGCCGGCCTCGGGCCGCGGGTCGGGGCTGACCACCTGGCCGTTCGCCTTGGCGGCGGCCTCCATGTACCTGTCGACCTCGCTGGAGCCCTGGCCGATGGCCACCACGTCCCTGGCCGGGCCGTTCAGGGAGAGGCCGTCCATGTTGATGTTGATGGCCGTCCTGCCCAGCGGATAGAGCGGGTTGGCGGCGTAGTATTCCGAGCCCAGGAGCCCCTTCTCCTCGGCGGTCACCGAATTGAAGATCACCGTGCGCCGGGGCCTGGGCCCGTGGGCGAAGGCGCGGGCCAGCTCGATCAGGCCGGCCGTGCCGGCGGCGTTGTCGGCGGCGCCGTTGTAGATGGTGTCGCCATTGGCGTCGGCCGGGCCGATCCCCAGGTGGTCCCAGTGCGAGGTGTAGAGGACGTATTCGTCCGCCAGGTCCGTGCCCGGCGCGACCCCCACCACGTTCTTCGAGACGATGGTCTTGTGGTCCACGTCGGCCTGCGCCGAGAAGGTGACGCCCTTCAGCTCCACGGGCCTGAAGGCCCGGCTGCGCGCGTCGGTCCTGGCCTTTTCGAAATCGAGACCGGCGCGCTTGAAGAGATCCACCACGACGTCGCGCTGCACCCAGGCTTCCAGCGGGGCGTGCACCGCCTTGGGGTCCTGGCGGACGATGTCGAAGATGGCGATGGTGTTGGAGTTGGTCACTGTCGGCCAGCCGTAGGAGGCCGGCGCGGTCTCGTGGATGACGATGTAGCCGAGGGCGCCCTGGCGGGCGGCCTCCTCGTATTTGTAGGTCCAGCGGCCGTAATAGGTCATCGCCTTGCCGCCGAAGTCGCCCTCCCCGCCTTCGAAGTCCGGGTCGTTGACCAGCACCAGGGCGACCTTGCCCTTCAGGTCGACACCCTTGTAGTCGTCCCAGTTCCGCTCGGGCGCCTTGACGCCGTAGCCGATGAACACCACCGGCGCGTCCTTGATCGAGAGCCTGTCCTCGCCGGTGGCCATCGCGCGGATGGCGATCTCCTGGCGCTGGCGCATCGGCAGCACCTGGCCGCCGGCGGTGAAGCTGGAGACCGGGTCGGCCGCGTTGTCGAACTGCGCCAGCGGCACGTCCTGGGTCCATGTCCGCCGGCCGTCCGGGCCCTTGTCGCCGCCCGGTTGCAGGCCGGCTTCAGCAAAGGCCCTGGAGATGTAGTCGACGGTCTTCGCCTCGGCCGGCGTGGCGGGGCCGCGGCCCTCGAAATCGTCGGCCGAAAGGATGCGGATGTGCTCGGACAGGCGCCCGGCGTCGAAGTCGGCGGCGGCGGCCAGGGCGGGGGTCGCGAACAGGGTCGCGGCGAACAGGATTGCCTTCATGGAGCTCTTTCATGGGCGATTTTGGCGGGAACCCTAGCCCTGCGCGCACGGCTTCGCTAGGGCGCCGCCGGGGCGGCTTTTTGCGGGATCGCTCTGGAAACCTGTCGCGACGAAAGGTATGAGACCGCCGCCTGGGCGAGGCCAAAGTCGCGGCGCGACTCAAAGCACGAGAGATCATCTTCCGCGTGTCCTTCCGCCATCTCGCGATCTTCTGCGCCCTCGCGGGGCTGGCGGGTTGCGCCAGCGTGCGCCCGGCCGACACCCGCCTGCCCGCCGCCTACGAGGCGCCGGCCGATTCCGCCGCCGAGGTGGACCTGGCCCAGTGGTGGACGGCGTTCGACGACCCGCAGCTGACCGAACTGGTCCAGCAGGCGCTGGCCAACAGCCCCGACGCCCGCTCGGCCGCCGCGCGCCTTGAGGAGGCGCGGGCGCTGCGCTCCGGCGCGCTGACGCGGTTCCTGCCGCAGGGCAATCTGGTCGGCACGGGCCGCAAAACCGACAGCACGCTCACCGATCTGAAGAGCGACACGCCGATCTCGCCCGGCACGCCGGGCCTCTCGCTGGGCGGCGAGACCGAGACCTACGGGCTGAACTTCGACGTCAGCTGGGAAGTCGATCTCTTCGGCCGCATCTTCGCCGCCGCCAGGGCCGCCAACGCCGAGATCGCCGCGGCGCGCTTCAGCTACGAGGGCGCGCGGGCGAGCCTGGCGGCCAATGTGGCCGACAGCTACTTCCAGGCCCGGGGCCTGGCCATCCAGTTGGAGGACGCGCGGCGCACCGCGGCCATCCGCCGCGAGCTCCTCGATATCTCCGCCAAGCGCGTCGAGATCGGCATCGCCGCCGGCCAGGACGCCGACCGCATCGCCGGCGACCTGTCCCAGGCCGAGGCTCAGGTGGCGAGCCTGGAGGCCGAGCTGCAGGCCCAGCGCCGCACGCTGCTGGTGCTGGTCGGGCGCGGGATCGACCCGATCGCCAGCCTGCCGGTGGCCGCGACGATCAGCGCCCCGCCGCCGGCGCCGGCCACCCTGCCGGGCGACCTGCTGGCCCGCCGGCCGGACGTGCGCGAGGCCGAGCAGCGGATGGTTTCGGCGACCGGCCAGGTGCAGCTGGCCAACCGGGCGCTGTTCCCGACCATCAATTTCACGCCCGGCGTGGGCCTGTCGAAATCGGTGCAGCCGGGACTGGAGTTCTCCACCCGCAACTGGTCGATCGGCGGCAATGTCAGCGTGCCGGTGCTGGACATCCCGCGCCTGCTCTCGGAGATCGGCGTCGCCGGCGCGCGGGGCGAACAGGCGGTGATCGCCTATGAGAAGACGGTGCAGACCGCCTTCGCCGAGGCCGAGAGCGCCCTGGTGCGGCTGGATGCCGACCGCCGCGGCGTGGCCCTGCTCACCGAGGGCGAGCGGCGCGCCGAACGGGCCTACAACGCCTCCAGGATCGGCTATGACGCCGGGCTGCAGGACCTGCAGTCGGCGCTGAACAACGAAGCGGCCTGGCGGGCCGTCC
>JADZBR010000389.1 GCA_020852035.1 Caulobacteraceae bacterium | reverse complement strand
TCGGCCGACGACATGGAGGGCCGCGGCGTCGGCACGCCGGGCGGCGCCAGAGCGCGCGCCTATCTGGAAGGCCGGCTGAAGGCGATCGGCGTGCAGCCGTTCGGCCCCGGCTACGCCCAGCCGTTCAGCTTCAAGGGCAAGGACGGCGCCAGGAACGGTGTGAACCTGGTCGGCCGCATCCCGGGGACCGGCGCCTCGGACAAGGTGCTGGTGGTCGGCGCCCACTACGATCACGAGGGGATCAAGCACGGCCAGATCTACAACGGCGCCGACGACAACGCCTCGGGCGTCGCCGGCCTCCTGGCCATCGCCCGGGCCTTCGCCGCCCAGCCGCCGCAACACGAGACGGTCTTCGTGCTCTTCGACGGCGAGGAGAGCGGGCTCAAAGGGGCCCAGGCGTTCGTCGACCAGCCCCCCGTGCCGCTGGAGCGCATGGCGCTTCTGATCAATTTCGACATGATCGGCCGCAACGCCCAGAACGAGCTCTGGGTGGCCGGCCCCACGCGCCAGCCGGCGCTGAAGCCGGTGGTCGAGGCCCTGGCGAAGGCGGCCGCCCCGCCGGTGATCATCAGGATCGGCCACGATGGCCCGCCCTGGAAGGGGGCCGACGACTGGACCCTGCTGTCCGACCAGGGACCGTTCCATGCAGCCGGCGTGCCGTGGCTCTACATCGGCGTCGACTATCACCCGGACTACCACAAGCCGACCGACGACTTCGAACGCATCCCGCCGGCCTTCTTCGGCGGAGCGGTGCAGACCGTGGTCACGCTCGCGCGCAAGTTCGACCAGCAGCTGGACGCCCTGCCGCGCGAGAAGCCGCTCGACTTCCCGGCCGCCAAATAACCGGAGCGTCAATGGACACCCTCATCCCCATCGCCGAACGCATCGCCGAGACCCTGAAGGCCCGCCGCCAGACCGTGGCGGTGGCCGAAAGCTCCTCCGGCGGGCTGGTCTCGGCCGCCCTGCTGGCGGTTCCCGGGGCCTCGGCCTACTACCAGGGCGGCGCGGTGGTCTACACCGGCCGGGCCCGCATGCAGCTGATGCAGTTGACCCGCGAGGACGTCGAGGGCGTGCGTTCGGCCAGCGAGCCCTACGCCCTGATCCTGGCCCGCGCGGCGCGCGACAACTTCAAGACCACCTGGGGAATCTCCGAAACCGGCGCGGCAGGCCCCGGCGGCAACGCCTACGGCGACGCCTCGGGCCACACCTGCGTGGCCGTGGCCGGGCCGGACATCGAGCTGGCGCTCACCGTCGAGACCGGCGTGGACGACCGCCAGGCCAATATGCGCGCCTTCGCCCAGGCGGTGCTGGAACTGCTGGAGCGCAGCCTGGCCTAGACGTCAGTCCTGAGGCGCGCCGGCGCCTTCGTCGGCCGGAATGGCGTCGGGCGCATTGGCGATCGCCTCGCCCAGGGGGTCGGCGGAGGGCTCCGCGGGCGTGTCAGCCGGGACGGCGTCGACGGGCGGGGCGGCCTCCGGCGCCGGGGCCTCGGCCGGAACGCCCGGGTTGAACGCCTGGCCCATCAGCGTCGCGTTCTGGGTCAGCCGGTCAGCGGTAGGCTCGCAACGGGCGGGCAACGCCCAGCTCATCCACTCCTGCGCCAGCCGCGCGTCGGTGATGTTGGAAGCGCCCGCCCAGGTGGAGCGGCCCTTCTTCAGCGCCTCGGCGCCCTGGGCGCTGATCGGGCGCACGCTGGCCTTCTCGGCCGCCTCGATGGCGCCGGCGAAGACCTTCAGGTTGCGGCGGCCCTCCTTCTCCAGGTCGGCGTAGACCTTCATGTCGTCCGCCAGGGAGGACCCTGGACGGCGGTAGGTCTTCTCGATCCGCTCGACCTCCGGCATCGCCCGGTCGCGCAGCGAGAGCCAGCCGTCGAGCGTGCCGTAGCACCAGGAGACGAAGCCGTAGTCGTCGGTCGGCGCGCCGACCGGGAACGGAGCCTGGGCCGGGCCGGCGGGCTCGGCCGGCGGCGCGGTGGCGGTGGTCTCGGCGGCGCCGGCGGCGTCTTGGGCGAACAGCGCCAGGGCGGCGATGAGGGCGATCATGGAAGCGTCTCTTAGGTCCCGATTTGGCTAGGATTGGGGCCGACCGGCGGACCGAAGCCGCCGCCTCCCGGCGTCTCGATCTCGATGGCCTCGCCCGCCTGAACGGCGCGTGAACAGCGGCCCGGCAGGTCTTCTACAGAGCCGTCGGCGCGGATCAACCTCTGGCGACCGGGCAGGCCCGGCCCGCCGCCGGCCAGCCCTTGCGGCGCGTGGTCCCGCCGGGCGGAGAGCAGCGCCGCCTCCATGCCCTCGAGGAACCGGATGCGCCGCACCGCCCCGTCGCCGCCGGCGTGCGCGCCGGCGCCGCCGGAGCCGCGCCGCACGCCGAAGGTCTCGACCCGCACGGGGAAGCGCCGCTCCAGGACCTCCGGGTCGGTGAGCCGCGAGTTGGTCATGTGGGTGTGCACCGCCGAGGCGCCCGGCGCGCGGGCGCTCGCCCCGGCGCCGCCGCAGAGGGTCTCGTAGTACTGCCGTTCGGCGTCGCCGAAGGTGAAGTTGTTCATCGAGCCCTGGCTGTTCGCCATCGCCCCCAGCGCCGCGTAGAGCGCATCGACCACATGCTGGCTGGTCTCGACATTGCCGGCCACCACCGCCGCCGGCGGGTCCGGCGCCAGCATCGAACCCGGCCGCGTGCGGACCTCCAGCGGCGCGAGACAGCCCGCGTTCAGCGGGATGTCGTCGTCGATCAGGGTGCGGAAGACGTAGAGCGCCGCCGCATCGACGATCGCCGGGGGCGCGTTAAAGTTGGAGGCCAGCTGGCCCGCCGAGCCGGTGAAGTCGAGCACCGCCGAGCCGGCCGCCGCGTCCACCGTGGTGCGCACCGCCACCTCGCCGCCGCCATCCATCGGGACGCGCGCCTCGCCATCCGCCAGCGAGCCGATCGCCCGGCGCACGGCGGCCTCGGCGTTCTGCTGCACGAAGCCCATGTAGCGGGCCACCGCCTCGCCGCCGAAGGCTTCGATCATCGCCGCCACCGCCGCCGCGCCGGCCTGGCAGGCGGCGATCTGGGCCTTCAGGTCGCCGAGATTGCGCTCGGGCGCGCGAGCGGGCCAGGGGCCGGCGGCCAGCGCCGCACGCAGGTCGGCCTCCAGGAAGACCCCGCCGCGCATGATCGGCAGGGCGTCGAACAGCACGCCTTCCTCGTCGATGGTGGTCGAGAACGGCGGCATGGAGCCGGGCTGGACGCCGCCGATGTCCGCATGGTGGCCGCGCGCGGCGACATAGAACGCAGGCTCCGGCGCGGCGCCGACGAACACCGGCGTCACCACCGTGATGTCCGGCAGGTGCGTGCCGCCGGCGTAGGGGTTGTTCAGCGCGAAGGCGTCGCCGGGCGAGAGGTGGGGGTGGCGATCGCGCACCGCCCGCACGCTGGCGCCCATGCTGCCCAGGTGCACCGGCATGTGCGGGGCGTTGGCCACCAGGCCGCCGCCTGAGTCGAACAGGGCGCAGGAGAAATCCAGCCGCTCCTTGATGTTCACCGACTGCGCGGTGCGCTCCAGCGCCGCGCCCATCGCCTCGGCCACGCCCATGAAGCGGCGGTTGAAGAGCTCCAGCGTCACCGGGTCGGGCCTGTCGGCGGCGAGCGGGGTGGCCGTGGTCCGGGCGGTCTGCACGAGGCGGATCAGGCCGTGCTCTTCCACCGTGGCCCGCCAGCCGGGGGCGAGGGCGATCTGGGTGTCGGCGCGGACGATCAGGGCGGGACCGTCGATGGTGGTCAGCCGATCCGCGGCGACGACGGGCGCGTCATGCCAGGCGCCGGCGGCGAACATTCTCCCTTCCCCCTGGAGGGGGGAAGGGGTGGGGTGGGGGGTGGAGGCGCTTCCGCTGGCAAAGCCGTTGGGACGAACCCCCGCACCCTCTTTCGAACGATCCGGTCGCGGAGAGGT
>JADZBR010000388.1 GCA_020852035.1 Caulobacteraceae bacterium | reverse complement strand
CTGCGGCGCATCCGTACTGGCCGCCGTATACGCCTTGGGGGCCACGCCGGCCCTGGCGCAGGACGACCAGGCCGCGACGGTCTCCGAAGTGGTGGTCACCGGCTCGTTCATCCGCGGCACGCCGGAGGACGCGGCCCTGCCGGTCGACGTGATCGGCGCCGACGAACTGCAGAAGCAGGGCTCGCCCGCCCCGGTCGAACTGATGAAGGGGCTGACGGTCTCAAACGGGGTCATCGGCGACACCAACCAGTTCGACGGCCGCGCGCAGGGCGCGGAAGGGGCCGCGACGGTGAACCTGCGGGGCCTGGGGGCCTCCCGCTCGCTGGTGCTGTTCAATGGCCGGCGGCTGGTCAACGCCCCGATCGGCCAGGGGGCTCCGGACATCAACCTGCTGCCGGGCGCGGCGATCGGCCGCCTGGAGGTGCTGAAGGACGGCGCGGCCGCCACCTACGGCTCGGACGCGATCGGCGGGGTGGTGAACTTCATCACCCGCAAGGACCTCGACGGGTTCGAGGTCGCCGCCGACTATCGCTACATCGAGGATTCCAACGGCGACTACGGCGGTTCGATCGCCTGGGGCCACGTGGCCGACTGGGGCAATGTGCTGCTCACCGCCGGCTGGCAGCACCGCTCGGAACTGAGCGTCGGGGATCGCGAGTTCACCCAGCAGGCGTATCTGGACAGCCCTGAGAGCGGCTGGTCCTCGGGCGGCAACCCGTCGACCTTCCTGCCGACCTACAACAACGGCACGCTCACCTACACGCCGCTGGCCGGCCTTCGCCGCGATGTCGGTTGCGCGCCGCTCGGCGGCTATCCCGGCTTTGCGGGCTCGGCCACCACCCCGACCTGCTACTGGAACTACACGCCCTACGACAATCTCGTGGAGAAGGAGGACCGTTGGCAGATCTACGGTGAGGTCAATTACAAGTTCAGCGACAATCTCACGGCGCACCTGGAAGGCTTCTACTCGGAAACCGACACGCCGCAGTGGGAGACCTCGCCGTCCTACCTCGCCCTGCAGGTCCCGACCCGGGAGACCAACCCCGCCGCCGCGTTCGGCCTTTCGGCGGGCTACTTCGTGCCGGCGACCAACCCCGGCTTCATCAGCTATCAACAGCAGAACCCGACCGCGCTTCCGGCGCTCGCCAACGGCGCCTACTTCCCCGGTGCGCTGTTCCGGCCGCTGGCCCTGGCGGGCAATCCGCTGTTCGGCGACGGCTCCTCGCGCGGCGGGCGCTAGTATGATGCCTACCGCGTCTCCGGCGGCCTGAACGGCCAGTTCGACAACGGGCTCGGCTTCGACCTCGGCGTCACCTACATGGAGGACAACCTCGTCCGCGTCGGCTACGACACTGTCGTCAGCCGCTTCCAACTGGCCCTGCGCGGCCTGGGCGGCGAGGGCTGCAACTACCAGACCGGAACGCCGGGCGTCGGCTCCTGCCGCTGGTGGAACCCGTTCTCCAACGCCATCGCCCAGAACTACCTGACCGGCCAGACCAACCCCGGCTTCGATTCCACCGTGCAGAACGATCCGGAGCTGTTGCGCTGGTTCTTCCAGCCGACCACCTCGGACCTGACCACCAAGATCTTCGTGGTCGATGCGGTGCTGAACGGCGAGACCGGCATCGACCTGCCGGGCGGGGCGGTCGCCTGGGCGGCCGGGATGCAGTATCGCAAGAGCTGGTATGAATCGAAGTACGACGCGCTCACCGACCTGACGGTGACCCCGTGCATCGACACGCCGGTGAACGGCGACACCAGCTGCACGGTCCGCAACGGTCCGTTCCTGTTCCTGGGCGGGGCGACGCCGGACAACCTGAAGGGCGATGTGTGGGCCGCCTTCGGCGAAGTCAGCCTGCCGGTCACGGACGCCTTCTCGATCCAGGTCGCGGCGCGCTACGAGGACTATGGCGATCTCGGCGGCTCCACCTTCGACCCGAAGGTGTCCGCCCGCTGGCAGGTGACCGACATGCTCGCCTTCCGCGGCTCGGTGGGCACCACCTTCCGCTCCCCGCCGCTGACCTCGCTCGATCCGGGCCAGGTCACTTCGCTGCAGTTCCTGGGCGGCGGCTTCCGGGCGGTCGACATCGTCGGCAACCCGGACCTCGATCCCGAAAGCGCCACCACCTACAGCGTCGGCGCGATCCTCGACGTCGGCAATTTCCGCGCGACGGTCGACTACTGGAGCTTCGACTTCGAGAATCCGATCGTCACCGAGCCGGTGGGCGGGATGTTCGCAACCCTGTTCCCCACCGGCTCAGGCACGGGCCGCTGCGGCGATCCGGCCTATGCCGCCCTGCAATCCCGGTTCACCTTCCAGGGCGCTTGTGGGGTCTCGACCCTCTCGCGCATCCTGACCCGCGTGGTGAACGGCCCGGGTAACAAGACCTCGGGCGTCGACATCCTGGCCAACTATACGGTGGACGACTTCGCCGGCGGTTCGCTGGGGCTGGGCGGCTCGGTCACCTACGTGCAGGATTCACGGTCGATGCGACCGAGGTGGAGGGCGTGACGGTCTCCGCCGCGTTCGACGGGGTCAACAAACTCAACTACCAGACCCAGATCGTGCCCATCCCGCAGTGGAAGGCCCAGCTGTTCGCCGAATACAGCCGCGACATCCACAACCTGCGCGTCTCGCTGAACTACATCGACAGCTACGTCGACCAGCGCACCTCGCCCTATCCGCCCGGCGTGCTGTTCAACACCGACGGCACCACGCGGTCCGCCAACAACGAGGGGCGCAAGATCGATCGCTTCATGACGGTCGACGCCAGCTACCGCGTGTTGCTGCCGTGGGATGTGACCGCGGTCGTGACGGTGGACAACATCTTCGACAAGGAGCCGCCGTTCGCCAGGCTCGACCTGGGCTACGACCCGTTCACCGCCAACCCGTTGGGCCGCACGTTCAAGCTCAACGTCACCAAGAAGTTCTAGACCCTTTCCGGTTCAGGTGGATTCACCTGAACCGGACCAATAGGGTCTATCTGCCAGAGTTTAGAGCGTGACGGCCGCCGCAACCGGCATCCACTTGCGGTTGTCACGCTCTAAGGGGCGAAATGGGGCGCCAGGGACGCCGTCGGCCTTCGGGCCGGCGGCGTTCTTGCATCAAGGCTTCTGCTTCGGCGGCAGGGCCGCGACCTCTTCGGGCGTCAGCTTGCGAACCGTGCGGACCGCGCAGCGCCGCGGACCGATGGTGCTGGGAACCAGCAGAGTGGCGTCCAGACCCGTGCAGATGGTCGATCCGCGCGAGATGATGCCGATCTTCCAGGTCCAGTCGACGTCGGGGCAGGGGCCGAGCAACTCCAACTGGTAGATGTCGCGCA
The DNA here is from genome assembly GCA_020852035.1 of Caulobacteraceae bacterium. Classification (GTDB taxonomy): domain Bacteria; phylum Pseudomonadota; class Alphaproteobacteria; order Caulobacterales; family Caulobacteraceae; genus Phenylobacterium. Next base: position 9,513 of record JADZBR010000388.1, on the reverse strand, counting down.
CGCCGACACGGACATTGACCACGTCGTCGTCCACGGCGCTGAAACCGTTGACGTTGCGAGGGAAGAAGCACTGGCGCTTGGCCGAGGGTTCGGGCTTCGGCGCGGGGTCGGGCGGCGGGGCCTGGCCCATCGCCAGCACGGCGGCGGCGGCCAGCAGGGCGCGGGCGACGAGGGTCATGGGCGGCTCCTTCCGATCGAGCGCATCTGCCTAAACCGTTCAGGCGAAACCAAGGTTCCGAGCGGACTTGGAAGCGGCGAGGGCGCCCCAAGCGCCAGGGCCGCGACATGTTCGGCCAGCAGCGGCGCCAGGGTAAAGCCGCGCGATCCAAGGCCGCCGAGTGCGAACAGGCCCTCATCCAGGCGTCCCGCCACTGGCCGCCGGTCGGGAGCCACGGCGCGGATCGCCGCGCGGCTGCGCGAGGGGCCGGCGAGCCGCCCCGCCAGCCCCGGCAGCCGGGCGGCGAGGGCGGCGCGGTTGCGCGCCTCGGCCTGCGGCGTGACGACCACCTCGGCCTCGCCGCGGTCGAAGGTGGCGCCGAACAGCACGCCGTCGCCCGTGGGGATGGCGTAGGCGCCGAACGCCGCCGGGACGGCGATGTCGCCTTCCACCGTCTCGGCCTGGCCGCGAATGGGCGAAAGGGGCAGGGCGGCGAGGCCGGCCAGGCCGTGGCCGGCCGCCAGGCAGACGATGTCGGCGCGGGCGATCTGGCCGCCGCCGGCGTCCAGCAGCCGCCAGCCGTCGCTGTCCCGCTCCAGGCCGGCGACCTGCGCGATCTCAACCTCGGGCGTCCAGGCGGCCAGCACCTTCGCGGGAACGATGGTCAGGGCCTCGGCCAGTTCCAGCCCGGCACCCGCCGCTTCGCCCAGCCGTTCGGCGACCTCGTCCGACGTCCTTGGGGTGAGGGTTCCGGCTTCGAAGAGGTCGCTGGCGGCGATCCTGGCGAACCGGCCGGCGTCGCGGTCGGTGCGTTCCAGCTGCAGGAGGCCGCGGGCGAGAACGCCCCCTGGGACCTGCCCGTAGGCGCCGGTCGCGTGGCGGAAGGCCTGGGCGAAGAGCTGCGCCTCCGGGCCGAGCCCGGCGTCCAGGCGGGGCGACACCAGGGCCGCGTCATTGCCCGAGGCGCCCGCCCCAAGCCGCGCGCGCTCATGGACCACCGCGTTTGCGCCGAGGCCGGCGAAGGCGCGGGCCAGGGCGGCGCCGGCGATGCCGCCGCCGACGACGGCGACGGTCGCGGGCGGGCTTTCGACAGACGCCTGGCCTGTCCGGCGGGCTTCCAGCCGGTGGCGCTTGCGGCCGTGGCCGGGGCGGCGCTCGACCTCGAACCCCGCCGCCTGCAACCCGCGCCGCACCGCGCCGGCGGCGCTGAAGGTGGCCAGCCGCGCGTCCGGCGCCGAGCGCGCGGCCACCAGCTCCAGCACCTTTGGCCGCCACATGTCCGGATTGGCCGAGGGGGCGAAGCCGTCGAGGAACCAGGCGTCGGCCCGCCCGCTCCAGCCGGCGAGGGCCTCGGCGACTTCGAGGACCGCCAGGTCGATCAGCACGCCGTGTTCGGCCAGGTCGATGCGGTGGAAGCCGCGCGCCCGCCCCGGCCAGCGTTCGATCAGCAGCCCGGCCGCCGCCCCGATCTCCGGCCATCGCCGCAGCGCCGCCGCGGCGTCGGCCGAGGGGAGCGGGTGAGCCTCCACCGAAAAGACATGCAGCCGCCCGTCCGCCGGCCGGTCCCGAAGCCACAGGTCCAGGAGGGCGGCGATGTTCAGGCCGGTCCCGAACCCGAGTTCGGCCACCACGAACCGCCGGCGGTCGCGCCAGGCCCGCGGCAGGTCGCAGCCTTCGAGGAACACCGCGCGGCTCTCGGCCAGCCCGTCCTCGGCGAAATAGATGTCGTCGTAGAGCCTCGAGCGCAGGCGCCCGTCCTCGGTCCAGACGGCGGGAGGATCAGTGGCGGGCATGGCTCGAAAACGAGAATGGGCTCGAAAACGAGAAAGGGCCGCCCTCCGGTCTGGAGAGCGGCCCTTCCCTTACAGCGCCTGCAAAGGCGCCGAAAGCTTAGTGCGCGGCGTTCGCGTCGGCGGCCGGAGCAGCGGCGGCGTCGGTGGTCGCAGCAGCGTCGGTCGCGGCGGCGTTGGCGTCCATCGCGGCGGAGTTGGCGTCGGCGACGGCGTTCGCGGCGGTCGCCGAGGCGTCCATGGCGGCGGCGTTGGCGTCAGCAGCGGCGGCGTTGGCGTCGGCGGCGGCTTCGTTCGCTTCTTCGGCCGGCTGCGAGCAGGCGGCGACGGAGAGAGCGGCGACGGCGGCGCTGGCCACCAGGAGCTTACGGATCATGTTCAGGTCCCTAAAGGTTGTGTCCAGCGCGGAGAAACGGGATTGCCGAAAGGCCGTTCCAGAGGGGAATCGACCGTTCCAACGTCAGCCCGCCTGCGCCGAGTCGCGAATATGCCGAGCTTTTCGCGTCAGGCAAGGCTTTTTATCACGCGCCCGTGATCACAATTGTCAGGCTTCGGCCGGAATGTTGGCCAGGGCCTCTTCCAGTTCGAGGAAACTGGGCTGGGCGGGACTCGGGACGCTGCCGCGCCCGATCTCCACCGAAATCTGCGCCGCATTGCCGTGCAGATGGGCGACCAGCACGGACTGGATGATGCGGTAGAAGGCGCCTTCCTCGTCGACGACGCCCTTCAGGCGTGTGGCGATGGGGCCGACCAGGCCATAGGCCAGGAACACGCCCAGGAAGGTGCCGACCAGCGCCGAGCCGATCATGCCGCCCAGCACCTCCGGGGGCTCGGTGATCGAGCCCATCGTCTTGATCACCCCCAGCACGGCCGCGACGATGCCCAGCGCCGGCAGGGCGTCGGCCATGTTCTGCAGCGCGCCCGCGCCGCCCAGCGCCTCGTGGTGATGCTTCTCCAGCTGCTTTTCCATGGCGTCCTCGACCTGGTGGGGGTCCTCGAGGTTCATGGTCATCATCCGCAGGGTGTCGCAGATGAAATCGACCGCGAAGTGGTCCTTCATGATCTTCGGATAGCGCGAGAAGATGCTGCTCTCGCCCGGCCGCTCGATGTGGCTCTCCAGGGCGATCACGCCCTTGGATTTCATGGTCTTGGTGAGCTGGAAGAGCAGGGACAGGAGATCGCGGTAGTCCGAGGACTTCCACTTCGGTCCGGCGAACGCCTTGCCGAAGCCGCCCGCCACGCCCTTGATCACCGGCAGGGAGTTGCCGATCAAGAGCGCCGCGACCCCCGCCCCGCCGATGGCCATCAGTTCGTGCGGCAGGGCGTGGGTGATCACCCCGAGGTTGCCGCCGGAGATCAGGTAGCTGCCGAACACCATCGCGAACAGCATGACGATGCCGATGATCTGGAACATGACGCGCGAACAGCCTTCCCGGGATTCGGGGAAGGACACTGGGCGTTAATCATTAATCGTCGGTGAGCGGCGGCGTGGGTGGCGGACGTAAAACGGTTGTTTGAATTTCACCCGAAAGTGGGCCAAGGTCGGCGCAAACAACACCCCTTGGAGAGACGTGATGAGCGAGACCATGGATCGGCCCCAGTCCAGCTTCCAGCTGAGCGCGCAGGATGAGCTGAACGACCTGCGGATGTCCGACAAGGCGCTGCCGCTGCTGGATCACGTCAAGCGCTTCATCAAGGACGTGGTCGAGCCGATGAGCGAGGAGTTCCACCGCCTCGGCGAGGGCAAGGCGGACATCTGGTCCTACGCGCCGGGCCAGCTGGAAGTGCTGGAAGCGGCCAAGGACAAGGCCAAGGCCGAGGGCCTGTGGAACTTCTTCCTGCCCGACGCCCACACCGGCGAGGGCCTCTCCAACCTCGACTACGCCTATATCGCCGTGGAGCTGGGCAAGAACCGGCTGGCCTCGGAGACCATGAACTGCGCCGCGCCGGACACCGGCAACATGGAGGTGCTGGAACGCGTCGGCACGCCGGAGCAGAAGAAGCAGTGGCTGGAGCCGCTGCTGCAGGGCAAGATCCGCTCAGCCTTCGCCATGACCGAGGTGAACGCCGCCTCCTCCGACGCCAAGAACGTCAACACCCGCGCCACCCTGGTGGGCGACGAATACGTCATCAACGGCGAGAAGCACTACATCTCCGGCGCCGGCGACCCGCGCTGCAAGGTGATGATCACCATGGTGCAGACCAGCCCCGACGGGCCGCCGCACCTGCGCCAGTCGCAGATCCTGGTGCCGCTGCCGCATCCGGGGGTGACCATCGTCGGCCCGATGCACGTGTTCGGCGACCCCGACGCGCCGCACGGCCACATGCACATCGTCTTCGACAACGTGCGCGTGCCGAAGGAGAACATGCTGCTGGGCGAGGGCCGCGGCTTCGAGATCAGCCAGCTGCGCCTGGGCCCGGGGCGCATCCACCACTGCATGCGCGCCATCGGCTCGGCTGAGAAGGCGCTCGACCTGATGGTCAGCCGCGGCCTGGTGCGCGAGGCGTTCGGCAAGCCGATCATCCAGCTGGGCGGCAACATCGAGATCGTCTCCCGCGCCCGCATCGACATCGAGGCCATGCGCCTGATGGTGCTCAAGGCCGCCAAGGCGATGGACATCCTGCCGCGCGACGAGGCGCGGATCTGGATTCACATGGTCAAGGCGATGGTGCCCGAGAAGGTCTGCCAGATCATCGACCAGGCGATCCAGATGCACGGCGCCACGGGCGTCTCGCAGAAGACCCCGCTCGCCCGGATGTACACCTCCACCCGCACCCTGCGCATCGCCGACGGGCCGGACGAGGTGCACCACATGGTGGTCGGCCGGAACGAGCTGCGCCAGTATCGCGAGATGCCGCAGGACGCCTCGACGGCGGCGGTGTTCCGCAACTAGCCTGCGAAGGCGCCCCTCATTCCCGCCCTTGCGGGAATGAGGGCAAGCGGGATCAGTCCTCAGGTCGCGGCAGCGCCGGTTGCGCTATGTTCTCGCCAGCTTCAGTCGCACCGGGTCGACCACGGTGCGGGGCGGGTAGTGGTCGCCGAGCAGGTAGCTTCCGTCGATCGACAGCCTGGCCGGGATGACCAGGTCGCCATCGTCGATGGCCGCCGCCGCCAGGTCCAGCCGGGCGATCTCGAGAGGCTTCCCGCGCTCGTCCGCCACCTTCAGGCTCGCGCCCTCGGCGTCGACGTCCAGCGAGAGGCCGCTCAGGCGGACGGAAAGCATGCCGCCGTGCGCCTCGAACCGCACTTCGCCGGCGAAGCTTCCGGAGCCTTGAAGGGAGCCGTTAGCGCCCACCGTCAGCCCGTCGCCGCCAGCGGCGAAGGCGATCTCTCCGCTGTATATGCGCTCGGCGCCGCCGTCGGTGGCGATCGTTCCGCCGGCGCCCTCGACATAGGCGCGAAAGCTCTGCTTCACGCCCCAATGCAACGCCGTCACCCGCATCGCGGCTAAGCCGCCTCTTCCGGTTTGAGCGTCTCGCGCAACTCGCGCTTGAGGAACTTGCCGCTGGCGTTGCGCGGCAGGGTCTCGTCACGGAACCAGAGGTAGCGGGGGATCTTATGCCTCGCCATGATCCCCGCGCAGTGCTCGCGCAGCGTCCCGGCGTCCAGCGTGTGGCCGGGACGCAGCACCACCGCCGCGCCGACCTCCTCGCCCAGCCGGGCGTCCGGCACGCCGAAGGCGCAGGCCTCGGCCACCGAGGGATGGCTGAAGAGCGCCGTCTCGACTTCCGCGCAGTAGACGTTCTCGCCCCCGCGCAGGACCATGTCTTTCTTGCGATCGACAATGAAGATGAAGTCGTCCTCGTCGATCCGCGCCACGTCGCCGGTGTGCAGCCAGCCGTCGGTGATGGATTCCGCGGTGGCCTCTGGGCGGTTGATGTAGCCCTTGATCACCGGCGTGCCCTTCACCCAGAGTTCACCGATCTGGCCGGGGGCGACGGTGTTCCCGTCGTCGTCCACGCACTTGACCTCGAAGCTCGGCATGGCCGGCCCGCAGCTGTCGGGCTTGTCGACGAAGAAATCGGCGGAGACGGCGGTGATGATGCCGCAGGTCTCGGTCATGCCGTAGCCGGTGTTGGGGCGGGCGGTCGGCACGGCGCTATCGATCTTGCCCACCAGGTCCGGCGGCAGCTGCGCGCCGCCGCCGCCCAGGGTCATCAGGCTGGAGGTGTCGGTGGTGGCGAAGCTGGGGTGATTGATCACCTCGCGCGCCATCGTCGGCACCCCGCTCATCGAGGTGACCCGCTCGCGTTCGATCAGCTTCAGGGCCTCGCCGGCGTCCCAGCGATACATCAGCACCAGCTTGCCGCCGTTGGCGGTGACCGCGTAGGCGCCGCAGTTGTTGGCGGTGACGTGGAAGAGCGGGGTGGTCAGCAGGGCGACGGGCGTCGGCGGGGCCGCGTTCGGGTCGGGCATGACGCCGGTCGCCTTGGCCAGGGCCAGCGCCTGCGCCTGGGCGGCGAAGGCCATGTTCATCAGATTGGCGATGCAGCCGCGGTGGGTCAGCTGGGCGCCCTTCGGAAAACCGGTGGTGCCCGAGGTGTAGAAGATGCAGGCGTCGGCGTCCGGATCGATGCTTGCCTGAGGCATCTCGCCAGGCTCGGCGATCGCCTCGTCCCACGGGATGACGCCTTCGGGCGCTTCGGCGCGGACGGCGACGATCTTGGCGTCGCCGGCGACGCCCGGCTTCTCGAACAGCCGCTCCAGCCGCTCGCCGTCGCAGAAGATCACCTTCGGGGCCGCGTCCTTGATGCCGTAGGCCATCTCGTCGGCCACCCACCAGGCGTTCATCCCCACCACGGCCACGCCCATGCAGACGCAGGCCCAGTAGATCGGCATCCATTCGGGATAGTTGCGCATGGCGATGGCCACGCGGTCGCCGGGTTTCACCCCTTGGCGGGTCAGCCAGCCGGCCAGGCGATTCACCGTCTCGTGGGCCTGGGCGTAGGTCAGCCGCTCATCCTCGTAGACCAGGTAGTCGCGGTCGCCGAAGGCGGCGGTGGAGAGCCAGAGCTCGCGCACCGAGGGCGGCGCGTTCTTGTAGGCGCGCAGCATCTGGCCGCGCACCGGGACGAGGGCGATCTCGAACGGCATGCCGGGCGCGGTGAGTTCGGCCCAGGCTTCCTTCAGCTGGCGATAGTGCATGTCTTCCCCAATGCGCTTGCGGCCTATCGGCGACCGCTTCGTCGGAACGCTAAACCAAAGTGCGGCGCGAAGGCCAAGCCCGCCGTAAGGGAAGGTGCGCCTCAGGGTCTTGCGGCGGCGTCCCGAACCGGGCTGATTGACGCGGTTTCGGGGAATCTGGACAGCCGATGATCGTTGCGACCACGACGGGCGCGCCGCGCCGCACGCCGCTCTGGGGCCAGCTCTATGTGCAGGTGCTGGTCGCCATCGTGGCCGGGGCGGTGATCGGTCACTTCTGGCCTTCGACGGGCGAGGCGCTGAAGCCGCTCGGCGACGCCTTCATCAAGCTGGTGAAGATGCTGATCGCGCCGGTGATCTTCCTGACCGTCACCACCGGCATCGCCGGGATGCGCGACCTGGCCAAGGTCGGCGGCGTGGCGGCCAAAGCGTTCGGCTATTTCATCGTGGTGTCGAGCTTCGCCCTGATCGTCGGGCTGATCGTCGCCAATGTGCTGCAGCCCGGCGCCGGCATGAACGTCGACCCGGCCACGCTGGATGGGGAGGCGGTGAAGGGTTACGCGGCCAAGTCCCACGAGATGACCGTCACCGGCTTTCTGATGGACATCATCCCGGCCAGCGTCGCTGGCGCCTTCGTGGACGGCAACATCCTGCAGGTGCTGTTCTTCTCCATCCCCTTCGGCCTGGCCCTGGCCATGCTCGGCGAGCGGGGCGAGCCGGTGCTGAACCTGCTGACCGACGTCGCCGAGGCGTTCTTCAAGCTGGTGGCGATCTTCATGCGCGCCGCTCCGATCGGCGCGTTCGGGGCCTTCGCCTTCACCATCGGCAAGTACGGAATCGACTCCGTCGCCAACCTCGCGGCGCTGGTGGCGACCTTCTACGGCACCTCGCTGATCTTCGTGCTGGGGGTGCTGGGGGTGATCGCCGCGCTCACCGGCTTTTCGATCCTGAAGCTGATCCGCTACCTGAAGGAGGAGCTCCTGCTGGTGCTCGGCACATCCTCCTCGGAAGCGGCGCTGCCCAGCCTGCTGGAGAAGATGGAGCGGGCCGGAGCCCCCAAGTCGATCGTCGGCCTGGTGGTCCCGACCGGCTACAGCTTCAACCTCGACGGCACCAACATCTACATGACGCTGGCCGCCCTCTTCATCGCCCAGGCGCTGGGAATCCATCTGCCGCTCGGCGAACAGCTGCTGTTGCTCGTGGTGGCCATGCTCAGCTCCAAGGGCGCTGCGGGCGTGACCGGCGCGGGGTTCATCACGCTGGCCGCGACCCTGTCGGTCGTGCCGAGCGTGCCGGTGGCGGGGATGGCGCTGATCCTCGGCGTCGACCGCTTCATGAGCGAGTGCCGCGCGCTGACCAACTTCGTGGGCAACGCCGTGGCCACCCTGGTGGTGGCCCGATGGGAAGGCGTGCTCGATCGCGAGAAACTGGCCGCCGCCCTCTCCAGCCCGCCCACCCCTGTGGCCGCCCCGCCGATCGAGGCCGACGAAGACTAGAGGTGTCCGCGGGCGGCCCGCCCGCCTGTCCCGCCGCCGCGGGGCAAGGCCATGCGCCCGCCTGGCCGAAACCTGCAAAAGAACACCGGTTTTTCAACAGATGGCGTGAAACAATCCGATCTAATCGGTGATCAGAAAGCGTTGGCGTCCCAAAAGATTGAGTCCTAGTCTGAAATCTAGACGCCGCGCCGGGGGGCGAGTCGCTGTCCGCGCCCGGACGCCCTCGCCCTGCGGGAAGAGAGCGTCCGAGAGGAAACGGAAAGTGCAGCGCACCAGTACCGAGGGGCCAGAGTACTTTCACAAGGTCGTCGATTGCCAGTGGGCCTGCCCCGCCCACACGCCTGTGCCCGAATACATCCGGCTGATCGCCGAGGGCCGGTATTCGGACGCCTACATGATCAACTGGCGCTCCAACGTCTTCCCGGGGATCCTCGGGCGGACCTGCGACCGCCCCTGCGAGCCGGCCTGCCGGCGCGGGCGGGTGGAGGAGGAGCCGGTGGCCATCTGCCGGCTGAAGCGCGTCGCGGCCGACAACAAGGACGACATCTCCGGCCGGCTGCCGAAACCGCCCGAGGCGATGAACGGCAAGCGGGTGGCGCTGGTCGGCGCGGGGCCCGCCTCGATGACCGTGGCGCGCGACCTCGCGCCGCTGGGCTACCACGTCGTCGTCTACGATCATGACGCCAAGGCCGGCGGCATGATCCGCCGGCAGATCCCTCGCTTCCGGCTGCCGGAAGAGGTGATCGACGAGGAGATGGGCTACATCACCGGCCTCGGCATCGAGATGCGGCTGGGCGAGGGCGTCGACAGCCTCAAGGGCCTGCTGGCCGAGGGCTATGACGCCATCTTCGTCGGCTCCGGCGCGCCGAAGGGGCGCGACCTCGACATTCCCGGGCGCACGGAAGCCGCGGCCAACATCCATATCGG
>JADZBR010000387.1 GCA_020852035.1 Caulobacteraceae bacterium | reverse complement strand
GTCGACGGCGGCGCGGCTCGCGCCCACGGCCGCGCCCAGCTTGTCGGCCAGGGGCTCGATCACCGCCTGGAATTCCTCGGCCGAGCCCATGGCGCGGCCGCCCGAGACGACGATCTTGGCGCCGGTCAGCTCCGGGCGCTCCGACTTCACCAGTTCCTGGCCGACGAAGGTGGTCTTGGCCGCGCCGGCGCCGGCGTCGATCTTCTCGACGCTGGCCGAGCCACCTTCGGCGGCCGCCTTGAAGGCGGTGGGGCGCACGGTGAGCACCTTCTTGGCGTCGGCCGACTGCACCGTCTCCAGCGCGTTGCCGGCGTAGATCGGGCGCACGAAGGTGTCGGCGCCGACAACCTCGATCACGTCCGAGATGAGCGCCACGTTCAGCTTGGCGGCGACGCGGGGGGCGAAGTTCTTGCCCGCCGAGGTCGCCGGGATCAGCACCGCATCGTAGTTCGCGGCCAGCGGGGTGATCAGGGCGTCGTAGGCTTCGGCGATGCCGTGGTCGAGCGCATCGCTCTCGGCCAGCAGCACCTTGCGGACGCCGGCGATCTTGGCGGCCGAATCGGCGGCGGCCTGCGCGCCCTTGCCGGCGACCAGGATGTCCACATCCCCGCCGATCGCCTGGGCGGCGGTGACGGTCTTGTGGGTGGTGTCGCGGACGTGCGCGTTGTCGTGGTCGGCGATGACGAGAACGGCCATCAGATAACCCCCGCTTCGGTCTTCAGCTTGTTCACGAGTTCGGCGGCCGATTCGACCTTCACGCCGCCGCCGCGCTTCGGCGGCTCGGTGACTTTCAGCACCTTCAGATGCGAGGTGGTGTCGACGCCCAGCGAGGAAAGCTCCTTCACGTCGAGCGGCTTCTTCTTGGCCTTCATGATGTTCGGCAGGGAGGCGTAGCGCGTATCGTTGAGGCGCAGGTACGCGGTTATCACCGCCGGCAGCGCGACCTTCAGGGTCTGCAGGCCGCCGTCGACCTCGCGGGTGACGGTCGCCTCGCCCGAGCCCAGCTCGACCTTCGAGGCGAAGGTCGCCTGCGGCCAGTCGAGCAGGGCCGAGAGCATCTGGCCGGTGGCGTTGTTGTCGCCGTCGATGGCCTGCTTGCCCATGATCACCACGTCGGGGTTCTCTTCGGCGATGACGGCCTTCAGCACCTTGGCGACGGCCAGCGGCTCGAGGTCCTGGTCGGTCTGGACGAGGATGGCGCGGTCGGCGCCCATCGCCAGCGAGGTCCGCAGGGTCTCCTGCGCCTGGGCCGGGCCGATGGAGACCGAGACCCCCTCGGTGACGGCGCCCTGTTCCTTCAGGCGCACGGCCTCTTCGACCGCGATCTCGCAGAAGGGGTTCATCGACATCTTGACGTTGGCGAGATCGACGCCGGTCTGATCCGGCTTCACCCGCGCTTTGACGTTGTAGTCGATCACCCGCTTGACGGGGACGAGCACCTTCATCGGCTTTCCCAACCCAATAGCTGAAATTGAAATCGAGACGGGGCAATAACGGTTTGACGGCGCATTGCAAGTCGCCCCGCCGCGCTAGGCGCCGCAGTGCGGTAGGCTTAAATGCGGCGCATGGATCGGTTCTTCTTGCGCCTGCGCATCGTCTTCATCGCGATCTTCGCGATCGGCTGCGTGGGCTCCTTCGCCTATCACTACTTCTGGCGCTGGCCCGAGCAGCGGTGCCTGGCCAAGGGCGACTGGTGGGACTGGCGCGAGCGCACCTGCGCCCATCCGGTGATCGTCACCGACCTCACCGGCCGGCCGGCGAAGGATGTGCTGGCCGAACGGCGGGCCCGCGCGGCGCAGGAGCGGCCGGCGGCGAACGCGGCGCCTTGAATCCTCCCCCGCCTGCGGGGAAGGATTTGAACTAGCGCGTGGCGGCCGGCTTCCAGAGCACCTCGCCGATCTCGCGGTTGGCTCTGCGGGCGGCGACGAACAGGAAATCCGACAGCCGGTTGAGATACTTCAGCGCCGCGGGCTCCACGGGCGCGCCGCCCTCAGCCAGGGCCACGCCTTCGCGCTCGGCCCGGCGGCAGACGGTGCGGGCGAGGTGCAGCGCCGCCGCCCCAGCCGAGCCGGCGGGCAGGACGAAGGAGGTCAGGTCGGGCAGATCGGCGTTGAAGGCGTCGATCTCGGCCTCCAGCCGGGCGATCTGGCTTTCCACCACGCGCAGCGCCTCGCCGTGGCGGGCGGCGGGGGTGGCCAGGTCCGCGCCGAGGTCGAAGAGCTCGTTCTGGATGCGGGCCAGGGCCGCGTCGAGCTCGGGATCGGCGGCCAGCTGCGCGCGGGCCAGGCCCAGGCAGGCGTTGGTCTCGTCGACCGCGCCGTAAGCGGCCACCCGCGGGTCGGCCTTGGAGACCTGCTCGCCGGTGGCCAACCGCGTTTGGCCGGCGTCGCCGGTGCGGGTGTAGATGCGGTTCAGCGTCACCACGGCGTCAGCCGCCGCCTCGCGTGCGCCACCAGAAGGCCAGCACGATCAGCGCCACCGCGATGGCTTGCATCACCACCCGCAGCCGCATCAGCCTGTTGGAATAGGAACGCCCGAAGTCGCCCCCCCGGAAGAGGGCGTAGAGCCCCACCGCCAGGGTCGCCGTGACCAGCACCAGGGCCGCGGGAACGAGCAGGTCGAAGGCGTCGCGCATGGGCGCCAGCTTAGGCGGCCCGGCGGGCTGGCGCCAGAGAAAGCCCCGATTGCGCCGCCGCCCTCTGGACTTCCCGCCGACCAGCGTTACATGGCGGAAGGACCCTGCAATTTTATCGCAACGGCGGGGTCATACTCCTGCTTCTCCCCAAGCAAGGTTTTGACAGTGCCAGACTGCACCAACACCCCGCCCGCCGGGATGACGGCCGAACCCGGCCGCAAGCCGCTCACCGCCCGCGCCCTCGCCAAGCAGGGAACGCGAGCCAAGCTGCTACAGGCCGCCCGCCAGCTGTTCACCGAGCAGGGATACGAGGGCGCCACCATCCGCGACATCGCCGCCGCCGCCGGCATGTCCACGGGTGCGGTGTTCGCCAACTTCACCGAGAAGTTCGACCTCTTCCGCGAGATCGCCGCCGACGACATGGCGCGGCTGATCCAGGCGATGAAGGACGGCGCGGCGGCCGGCAAGTCGGTGGACGAGGCGCTGCTGGGCGTCTTCTCGGCCGGCTATTCCTACTACCTGGAGCAGCTGCCGCTGGCCCGCGCCAAGCTGGCCGTCGGCTGGGCCGAGGACGAGGGCCGCGAGCTGCGCCGGGTGATGCCGACCGAGCAGTTCCTGAGCCTCATCACCACGGTCATCGAGGACGGCGTGCACCGCGGCGAACTGGCCGGCCAGATCGAGGCGCCGCTGCGCGCGCAGATGGTCTGGGACCTCTACCTCGCCAACTTCCGCCATGTGATCTTCGAGGACTGGGACATCGAGGCGGTCCGCGCGCGGATGGCCGACCAGATCCGCATCGTCCTGGCCGGCGCGCGGACGGGCGTGGCCGCTTAGGGCTTGCCAGCCCTGGCGCGATAGTCCGACTCTGGCGCGGTCCAGCAAGGAAGCGCCGATGATCACCGTCCATCACCTCAACGACTCGCGCTCGCAGCGCATCCTCTGGCTGCTGGAGGAGCTGGGCCTCGCCTACGAGATCGCGCGCTACCAGCGCGATGCGACCACCCGCCTGGCGCCGGAGGCGCTGAAGGCCGTCCACCCGCTCGGCAAGTCGCCGGTGATCACCGACGAGGGCCGGACCATCGGCGAGAGCGGGGCGATCATCGACTACATCCTGCGCCGGCACGCGCCGGACAGTCCCCTGCGGCCCGACCCGGCGAGCGCGGCCTTCGACGACTATGAGCAGTGGCTGCACTACGCCGAGGGCTCGGCGATGCTGCCCCTGATGCTGAACATGTACGTGGGCCGGCTGGGCGAGGCCGGCGCGCCGCTGCACCCGCGCATCGAGAGCGAGATCGCCAACCACATCGGCTATGTGAACGGCGCGCTGGCGGGCCGCGAGTGGCTGGTCGGCGACCACCTGACCGGCGCCGACATCCAGATGAGTTTCATCGGCGAGGTCACCGGCGCGTTCGGCCGGCTGGCGCAGTATCCCAACATCGAAGCCTGGGTCGGCCGCTTCCAGGCCCGTCCCGCCTATAAGGCTGCGCTGGAGAAGGGCGGCCCCTACAGCTTCGCGCGGTCGCGCCCTTCTCCCGGTCGGGAGAAGGAAAGACGCGCCGAAGGCGCGGCGAGGATGAGGGCTTGCGGTCTTTCCGGAGGGGTCTGTGGCCCTCACCCTCCCGCCGGCTGCGCCGTCGGGTTTCCCTCTCCCTCCCGGGAGAGGGTGTTTCGCTTCCCGCCGCCCTCTGCTAAGCCGCCCGGCGATGAGCAAGCTTCGGAAGACCCGGCGAATTTCCCGCCCGGCGTGACGCCGCCGGACGAGTTCCAGCGCGCGCCGGGTTCGCTTTCGCCCTAACCTCTTCCCCTCGTACCGACGCTGGATTTCATGGCCGACGACGCCGACAAGACCTCCGTTTCCCCTGGCCGCGACTATCGCGAAACCGTCTTTCTCCCGGACACGCCGTTCCCCATGCGCGCGGGCCTGCCGCAGAAGGAGCCGGAGATCCTGGCCCGCTGGGCCGAGAGCGACCTCTACAATTCCGTCCGCAAGGCGCGGCATGACGCCGGATCTCCGCTCTTCGTGCTGCATGACGGGCCGCCCTACGCCAACGGCGCCATCCACATCGGCCACGCCCTGCAGAAGACCCTGAAGGACTTCGTGGTCCGCTCGCGCTTCGCGCTGGGCTACGACGTCGACTACACGCCCGGCTGGGACTGCCACGGCCTGCCCATCGAGTGGAAGATCGAGGAGGAACTGCGCGCCAAGGGCCGGCGCAAGGACGAGGTCTCCAAGGCCGAGTTCCGCGCCCTCTGCCGCGACTACGCCAGCCACTGGATCGGCGTGCAGCGCGAGGGTTTCCAGCGCCTGGGCGTGCTGGGCGACTGGGATCGCCGCTACGCCACCATGGACTATGCGAGCGAGGCGGCCATCGTCGCCGAGTTCCACAAGTTCCTGATGAGCGGCCAGCTCTATCGCGGCTCCAAGCCGGTGATGTGGAGCCCGGTGGAGCGCACGGCCCTAGCCGAGGCCGAGGTCGAGTATCACGACCACATGAGCCCGACGATCTGGGTGAAGTTCCCGGTGATCGAAGGCTCGGACGCCACCAAGAACGCCAGCGTGGTGATCTGGACCACCACCCCCTGGACCATCCCGGCCAACCGCGCCGTCTCCTACAACGAGGCCATCGACTACGCCGTCTTCCGCGTCGAGGCGATCGAGGAGGGGCTGGAATTCGCCCCTTGGGCCGCCGTCGGCGACAAGCTGATCCTCGCCGAGAAGCTGGCCGAGGACGTGATGAAGGCGGCCAAGGTCGCCAAATGGCGCAAGGTCGAGAAGGTCGATCCGCGCGGCATGGTGCTGGAGCATCCGCTGGCCGCGCTCGACACCCACTACGCCTTCCAGGCGCCGCTGCTGGCCGGCGACCATGTGACCGACGACGCGGGCACGGGCTTCGTCCACACCGCGCCGGGGCATGGCGCGGACGACTACATGGTCTGGCTGGCCCACGGCCATCGCGAGATCCCCGAGACGGTCGACGAGGACGGCGCCTACTACGACCACGTGCCGCTGTTCGCCGGCCTGAAGGTGCTGGAGACCGAGGGCAAGAAGGCCGGCAAGTTCGGCCCCGCCAACGGCGCCGTCATGGACAAGCTGATCGAGGCTGGGCGCCTCTTGGCGCGGGGCCGGATGGAGCACTCCTATCCGCACTCCTGGCGCTCCAAGGCCCCGGTGATCTTCCGCAACACGCCCCAGTGGTTCGTACGCATGGACCAGCCGCTGGAGGACAAGGCCCACGGCGGGCGCACCCTGCGCGAGACGGCGCTGGAGGCCATCGAGGCGACCCGCTTCTACCCCGAGGCCGGCAAGAACCGCATCCGCACGATGGTCGAGGGCCGCCCCGACTGGCTGCTCAGCCGCCAGCGCGCCTGGGGCGCGCCGCTGGCCATGTTCCTCGACAAGGAGACCGGAAATCCGCTGCACGACGCGGCGGTGAACCAGAGGATCGTGGACTACATCGCCAAGGAAGGCGCCGATGCGTGGTTCACGCGGCCGTCCTCCGACTTCCTCGGCGCGCACGACCCTGAGCGCTACGAGAAGGTCGAGGACATCCTCGACGTCTGGTTCGATTCCGGCTCCACCCACGCCTTCGTGCTGGAGCAGCGCGCAAGCGACGCGCCGCCGACCCGCTGGCCCGCCGACCTCTATCTGGAAGGCTCCGACCAGCACCGCGGCTGGTTCCAGTCCTCGCTTCTCGAGAGCGCCGGCACCCGCGGCCGCGCGCCCTACGACGCCGTCCTCACCCACGGGTTCACGATGGACGAGAACGGCGAGAAGATGTCCAAGTCCAAGGGCAACACCGTCGAGCCGCAGACCGTGATCCGCGAAAGCGGCGCGGAGATCATCCGCCTGTGGGTGGCGCTGACCGACTATTCGGACGACCAGCGGATCGGCAAGACGATCCTCGCCACCACCGCCGACGCCTATCGCAAGCTGCGCAACACCGTGCGCTACCTGCTGGGCGCCCTCGCCGGCTTCGACGAGGCCGAGAAGGTGGCGCTGGAGGATATGCCGCCGCTGGAGCGCTTCATCCTGCACCGTCTGCTGGAGCTGGATCACCACGTGCGCGGCGCCTACCAGCGCTATGACTTCCAGGACGTGGTCCGCCCGCTGCTGGAGTTCTGCCAGACGGACCTGTCGCAGCTGTTCTTCGATATCCGTAGGGACGCCCTCTACTGCGACCAGCCGTCGAGCCTGCGCCGCCGCGCCGCGCGCACGGTGATGGACGCGGTGTTCGAGCGCCTGACGATCTGGCTCTCGCCGTTGACGCCCTTCACGATGGAGGAGGCGTGGACGACGCGGTTCCCGGACGCGGGCTCCAATACCCTGCGGGTCTTCCCGAAGACGCCGAACGACTGGCGCGACGACGCCGAGGCGGCGCGCTGGGCCAGGGTGCAGCAGGTGACCTCGGTCGTCACCGGCGCGATGGAGGTCGAGCGGCGCGAGAAGCGGATGGGCGCCGCGCTTGAAGCGGCGCCGAAGGTCCACGTCGCCGACGCAGCGTTGCGCGAAGCCTTCGCGGGCCTGGACGCCGCCGAGGTGTTCCGCACGAGCCAGGCGGAGATTGTCGCCGGCGACGGTCCCGGCTCGGCGTTCCGCCTGCCCGAGGTCGCCGGCGTGGCGGTCGAGCCGCTGCGCGCCGAGGGCCGCAAATGCGCCCGCTCCTGGCGCGTGCTGCCCGAGGTCGGGTCGGACCCGCGCTACCCGGACCTCTCCCTGCGCGATGCCGAGGCCGTGGCGGCCTGGGATGCGGCGCATGGGTGAGGCTCCCTTCCCCCTGGAGGGGGGAAGGGTCGGGGATGGGGGTGGCGCCCTCTCCGCGACCCTGACGTCTGAAGCCACGCGCCGGACGCCCTTCCGGAGACTCCACGATGGCTGAGGCGTCTCCACCCCCCACCCCCGCCCATCCCCCCGCCCGGGGGAAGGGGGG
>JADZBR010000386.1 GCA_020852035.1 Caulobacteraceae bacterium | reverse complement strand
TCCACCGTGATCACGCCTTCGTTGCCGACCTTGTCCATGGCGCGGGCGATCATCTCGCCGACTTCGTTGTCGCCGTTGGCGGAGATGGTGCCGACCTGGGCGATCTCGGCGTTGGTGGTCACCTTGCGCGAGGCGTTCTTGATCTCCTCGACGACCTTGGCGACCGCCTTGTCGACGCCGCGCTTCAGGTCCATCGGGTTCATGCCGGCGGCCACCGACTTCAGGCCCTCGACGACGATCGCCTGGGCGAGCACGGTCGCGGTGGTGGTGCCGTCGCCGGCCTTGTCGTTGGTCTTGGAGGCGACTTCACGGATCAGCTGGGCGCCGAGGTTCTCGAACTTGTCGGCCAGCTCGATTTCCTTGGCCACCGAGACGCCGTCCTTGGTGGAGCGCGGGGCGCCGAAGGACTTTTCGATGACCACGTTGCGGCCCTTGGGGCCGAGGGTGACCTTCACCGCGTTGGCGAGGGTGTTGACGCCGCGCAGCATGCGGTCGCGCGCGTCGGAAGCGAAATAGACGTCTTTAGCCGCCATGTTCGTGTGCTTTCTCTCTAGATTCTGTGGGGATTGAAGGGGTTAGCGCTCAGCTCACTCGACGATGCCGAGGATGTCGCTTTCCTTCATGATCAGCAGGTCTTCGCCCTCGAGCTTGATCTCGGTGCCAGACCACTTGCCGAACAGGATGCGGTCGCCGGCCTTCACATCCATCTTGATGTAGTCGCCGTCTTCGTCGCGGGCGCCGGGGCCGACGCTGATGACTTCGCCCTCCTGGGGCTTTTCCTTGGCGGTGTCGGGGATGATGATCCCGCCCTTGGTCTTCTCTTCTTCCTCGACGCGGCGGACGAGCACGCGGTCTCCCAGAGGACGAAACGCCATTGGTATTTTCTCCGTCGGAGCAGTTTGAAATCCGGTTGCGCCAACAGCGCCCGCCGCAGGCTTTGGCAGCCGGGGGACGGGAGTGCTAACGACGGCGGGCAGGTAAGAGGGGGGCTTGGGCGAGTCAAGCGCGGCCGGCGCTTTTTGCTTGCCGCTGGACGGGCGGGCGGCGGCGGTTAGGGTGAGATCGTCGCCCTTCCGGAGAAGTCCATGCCTCGCGTTCCCGCCCTCGCCGCCCTCGCCATCCTCGCCGCCGGTTCGGCCGCCCCCGCCCTGGCCGCCGACTGGAAGCCGTTCACCGCGCCCGCGGCCAACGGCGCGCGCTGGTTCTACGACGCCGACTACAGCTATCGCGACGCGGCCACCGGCCGGGTGGTGGTGATGCAGGCGATCGGCAAGCCGGAGGCCAAGGTCGGCCCCAACGGCCCCGGCGCGGCCGACGGCGTCGGCTCGGTGGTGGCCCTGGACTGCAAGGCTTCGAACCTGCTGGTGGTGGCGTCCTATTCGCCCAAGGAGACGCCGGACCTGACCTCCACCGCCTGGCGCGAGGGCAAGCCCAAGAAGGTCGGCAAGGAGAACGCCGAGGACGCCGCCCTGATGGCCGCCGCCTGCGCGGGGGCGGACGGGCTGCCGTCGAAGTAGCGCTCGGCCTCCCCCTCCGTGGGGAGGCAGAGTGACGCCTCCGTCACCGAAACACGTGCCCCCTAGACGGGCTTACGCCTTGGTTTTACAGGTTTCGAACACGCGTTTTCATACTCACATTTCTAAAAAGGACCTGCACCGGCAGGGCCAAGGGAGGCGAACATGGCCTGGGATTTTGAGACCGATCCGGAGTTCCAGAAAAAGCTCGACTGGATCGAGACCTTCATGGAGGAGGAGGTCGAGCCGCTCTCGCACCTCGGCATGGCCGCCCACGGGCCGGTGGGCCGCGCCAAGTTCATCAAGCCGCTGCAACAGAAGGTGAAGGACCAGGGCCTGTGGGCCTGCCACCTGGGCCCCGAGCTCGGCGGCCAGGGCTATGGCCAGCTGAAGCTCGCCCTGATGAACGAGAAGCTGGGGCGCAATGGCCTGGCCCCCTCGGTGTTCGGCTGCCAGGCGCCGGATACCGGCAACGCGGAGATCATCGCCCACTACGGCACCGACGCGCAGAAAGAGAAGTATCTTTGGCCGCTGCTGAACGGCGACATCCGCTCGGCCTTCTCGATGAGCGAACCCACCGGCGGCTCCGACCCGCTGACCTTCCAGACCCGCGCGGTGCTGGACGGCAAGGAGTGGGTGATCAACGGCGAGAAGTGGTTCTCGACTGGGGCGCGCTGGTCGACGGTGCTGGTGGTCTATGCGGTCACCGACCCGGACGCCAAGGACCCCTACAAGCGCACCTCGATCTTCCTGGTGCCCACCGACACCCCCGGGGTGGAGATCATCCGCAACGTCGGCGTCGGCACGGGCGAGATCGGCCAGGGGTCGGAAGGCTATGTGCGCTACAACAATGTGCGGGTGCCGTATGACGCCCTCCTGGGCGACCGCGGCGACGCCTTCGTGATCGCCCAGGTGCGGCTCGGCGGCGGGCGGGTGCACCACGCCATGCGCACGGTCGGCTCCTGCACGCGGGCGCTGGACCTGATGTGCCGCCGCGCCGTCAGCCGCAACACCCGCGACGGCAAGCTCTCCGACCTGCAGATGGTGCAGGAGCAGATCGCCGACAGCTGGATCCAGCTGGAGATGTTCCGCCTTTTGGTGCTGCGCACCGCCTGGCTGATCGACAAGCACAAGGACTATCAGAAGGTCCGGAAGGACATCGCCGCCATCAAGGTGGCCATGCCCAAGGTCTACAACGACATCGCCACCAAGGCCGCGCACCTGCACGGCGCGCTGGGCGTCTCCAACGAGATGCCGTTCATGCACATGGTGACCTCGTCGCTGGTCATGGGCATCGCCGACGGCCCCACCGAGGTGCATAAGGTGACCGTCGCCAAGCAGGTGCTGAAGGACTACCAGCCCGACAACGACCTCTTCCCGGCCTACCACATCCCCAAGCTGCGCGAGGCGGCCCAGGAGAAGTACAAGGACGAACTGGCCGACATGAAGAAGCAGTACGAGGAGCTCGGCTACGGGACCCGCGGCGGCGGGCGAAAGGCCGGGGCGAAGGCGGAGGCGTAGGCACTATAGATCGGTCCCTTCTCTCCTTGCGGGAGAAGGTGGCCCGGCGGAGCCGGGTCGGATGAGGGGTCTCTCAGACCTCGAAGTCCGCGCCCGGCTTTTGCGTTTTCGCGGTGTTGATGGTCTTCGACCCCTCATCCGGCGCTTCGCGCCACCTTCTCCCGCAAGGGGAGAAGGAACACCCCGGGGGCTTTTGTTTGGCGGCCGGGGTGCTTAGGACGGTTCCCACAAGCGTATTTCAAACGACCATTTGAGTGAGGAAGCCGATGGCCGAGTCCTGGCCCGCGATGTCGATCGCCGAAGCGCACAAGGTCCTGTGCGCTCCCGGCCAGCGCTTCGAGATGGAGGAAAAGACCATCCGCGGCGTGACCGTGCGGACCTGGAAGAACGCCCCGCCGACCCTGCGCCACA
This sequence comes from Caulobacteraceae bacterium, assembly GCA_020852035.1. Taxonomy (GTDB): domain Bacteria; phylum Pseudomonadota; class Alphaproteobacteria; order Caulobacterales; family Caulobacteraceae; genus Phenylobacterium. Next base: position 12,946 of record JADZBR010000386.1, on the reverse strand, counting down.
TTCTGGAGACCGGCCGCACCTTCGGGACCCGCGAGTTCGTGGTCTACGAGGACGACCGCGCCACCTTCGAGAGCTTCTTCCGCGCCACCAGCGCCTTCGCCCACGAACTGGTCGCCCGCGGCGTCAAGAAGGGCGACCGCGTCGCCCTGATCATGCGCAACCTGCCCGAATGGCCGGTGGCGTTCTTCGCCGCCGTCTCGGTGGGCGCGATCATCGTGCCGCTGAACGCCTGGTGGACCGGGGCGGAGCTGGAATACGGCCTCGCCGATTCCGGCGCCAAGGTCGCGGTGATGGACGAGGAGCGCTTCGAGCGCCTGGCCGATCACTTCGGCGCCTTGCCGGACCTGCAGCGGTTCTACGTCAGCCGCGCCGGCGACGATTTCCATCACCCGCTGGGCGGGCGGCTGGAGGAGGTGCTGGGCGAGGCCAACGCCTGGGGCGACCTGCCCGACCGGCCGCTGCCGGAGGTGGCGCTGGCGCCGGACGACGACGCCACCATCTTCTACACTTCCGGCACCACCGGAAAGCCGAAGGGCGCCCTCGGCACCCACCGCAACATGACCTCCAACGTGATGGCCGGCGGCATCAGCCTAGCGCGCGGCTTCCTGCGGCGGGGCGAGCAGCCGCCGGTGGTCGACCCCCATGACGCGCCGCAGAGGGTCAGCCTGATCGTGGTGCCGCTGTTCCACGTCACCGGCTGCAGCGCCAACATGGTTCCGGCGGTCAACGCCGGCGGCAAGATCGTCTTGATGTATCGCTGGGACGCCGAGCGGGCGATGCAGCTGATCGAGCGCGAGAAGGTGACCGCCACCGGCGGCGTGCCGACCATCGCCTGGCAGCTGATCGAGCATCCGGCGCGGGCGAAATACGACCTGTCGTCCCTGCAGGCGGTCTCCTACGGCGGCGCGCCTTCGGCGCCGGAGCTGGTGAAGAAGATCGTCGAAGCCTTCCCCGCCTCGCAGCCCGGCAACGGCTGGGGGATGACCGAGACCACCGCCACCTTCACCTCCAACAGCGGCATGGACTACCGACATCGGCCCGACAGCTGTGGCGTGGCCGCCCCGGTGGGCGACATGAAGATCATGACCGTCGAGGGCGACCGCGAACTGCCGGTCGGCCAGGTCGGCGAGCTCTGGGCCAAGGGGCCGAACATCGTGCGCGGCTACTGGAACAAGCCGGAGGCGACGGCGGCGACCTTCGTGGACGGCTGGGTGAAGACCGGCGACCTCGCGCGGCTGGACGAGGAGGGTTTCTGCTTCATCCTCGACCGGGCCAAGGACATGCTGATCCGCGGCGGCGAGAACATCTACTGTGTCGAAGTGGAAGACGCCCTCTACGAGCACCCGGACGTGATGGACGCGGCCATCGTGGCGGTGCCGCACAAGACGCTGGGCGAGGAGCCTGGGGCGGTGGTGCACCTGAAGCCGGGCGGCACGGCCACGGAAGCCGAGCTGCGCGCCTTCGTTCGCGAGCGGCTGGCGGCCTTCAAGGTCCCGGTGAAGATCGAGTTCTGGGCCGAGCCCCTGCCGCGCAACGCCAACGGCAAGATCCTCAAGACCGAGCTGAAGAAGGTGTTCGCGCCGGAAACCGAGGCCGCATGAGCTCGCCCGCGCTGCGCCCGCTCATCGTCGGCATCGGCGGCGCCGCGCGCGAGGGCTCGTCGACCAACCGGGTGCTGGCGGCCTCGCTGGCGCGGGCGGCGGAGCTGGGCTGCGAGACCAGGATGTTCGAGGGCGCGTTCCTGGCGCGCCTGCCGATCTACGAGCCGGGCAATCCGGCTCGCTGCGCCGAGCGGCTGGAGCTGGTCGAGACCGTGGCCCGGGCCGACGGGGTGATCGTCGCCAGCCCCGGCTATCACGGCTCGATCTCGGGGCTGGTGAAGAACGCCCTCGATACGTTGGAGGACCTGCGCGAGGACAAGCGGCCCTATTTCCACGGCCGGGCGGTGGGCACGATCATCACCGCCGACGGCTGGCAGGCGGCCGGAGGGGCTTTGACGGCGCTGCGCCAGATCATACATGCCATGCGCGGCTGGCCGACGCCGTTCGGCGCCGCCCTGAACGCGTCGGGCCTTTCCGGCGAGCTCGACGAGAAGGACGCCTGGCAATTGACGACCGTCGCGGAACAGGTGGTGGAGTTCGCCCAAACGAGAGCCCGGAAATGACCAAGCCCTATCTCGTCGGCGGCCCGCCGCCCTCCGACCCGAAGTCCGCCGAGAGCCCGATCAGCCCGATCGAGGACATCATCGAGGACGCCCGCAACGGGCGCCCCTACATCCTGGTCGACGCCGAGGACCGGGAGAACGAGGGCGACGTCATCATCCCGGCGCAGTTCGCCACGCCCGACCAGATCAACTTCATGGCCAAGCACGCGCGCGGCCTGATCTGCCTCTCCATCACCGCCGAGCGGGCGCGCCAGCTGCGCCTGCCGCCGATGGCGCACGAGAACCGCGAGAGCATGGGCACGGCCTTCACCGTCTCCATCGAGGCGCGCGAGGGGGTGACCACCGGCATCTCGGCCCACGACCGCTCGCACACCGTGGCGGTGGCGGTGGACCCGACCAAGCACTTCGACGACATCGTCTCGCCCGGCCATGTCTTCCCGCTGGTGGCGCGCGACGGCGGGGTGCTGGTCCGCGCCGGCCACACCGAGGCGGCGGTGGACATCAGCCGCATGGCGGGGCTGAACCCGGCCGGCGTGATCTGCGAGATCATGAACGACGACGGCACCATGGCGCGGCTGCCGCAGCTGACCGCCTTCGCCCAGCTGCACGGCCTGAAGATCGGCACCATCGCCGACCTGATCGCCTACCGCCGCCGCACCGAGCGGCAGGTGGAGCGGGTCCTGGAGACGCCGTTCGATAGCGACTTCGGCGGCCGCTTCCGGATGGTCATCTACCGCAACATCCTCGACAAGACCGAGCACGTGGTCCTGACCAGGGGCAAGATCAGCGCCGACAAGCCCACCCTCGTGCGCATGCACCGCGTCGACATGGCCGCCGACATGCTGGGCCATGTGGAGAAGCGCCGCGACTATGTGCCGGCGGCGCTGAAGGCGATCAGCGAATACGACGGCGCGGGCGTGGCGGTGTTCATCCGCGACCCGAACCCGGCCTGGCTCTCCGAGCGCTACGGCCAGGACGCGCAGGGGATCGGGGCGAATGTGCTGCGCGACTACGGCGTGGGCGCGCAGATCCTGATCGACCTCGGCGTGCGGGAGATGATCCTGCTCACTTCGTCGAAAACCGTGCTGCCGGGCTCCGGCGGCTACGGCCTGCAGATCGTCGGGCGCCGGCCGCTGGATTAGCGCGGCCGCTCTCGCCCCTCCGTCACCATGCTCCACTTCGTCATCGCCGGACTTGTTCCGGCGACCCATGAACGCCGCGCTTCAGGCGCAAGCTCGGCGATGCGGTGATCATGGGCCCGCGGAACAAGTCCGCGGGTGACGGGAAGAGGGAAGTGATCTCGCACGGAGGGGTCACCCTTGACGCTCTCGCGCCGGGCGCGTTCCCATGCGGCCAATCCGGCCGAAGCGGCCGATCCAGGACCAAAAGGGCTGTGTTCAAGATGAATCTGAAACTGCTGGCGGCCTGCGCCGCCGGGGCGCTCGCGCTCGCCGCGCCGGGGCTCGCCGCCGCGCACGCTGGACCCACCGCCGCCGAGGCCAAGGCGTTCGTGGAGAAGGCCGAGGCCGATCTCGCCGCCATCGACGGCTACACCACCCGCACCGCCTGGGTGCGCGCCACCTACATCATCCCCGAGACCCTCTGGCTCGACGCCAAGGCGCAGGGCGAGCAGACCGAGCTGGCGACGAAATACGCGATGGAGGCCGCCCACTACGACGGCGTCGCCGTCGACCCGGTGACCCGGCGCAAGCTGATGCTCCTTAAGCAGTTCCTCACCCTGCCGGCGCCCGACCGCCCGGGCGCCGCGGCGGAGCTCTCCGAGCTCTCGGGCAAGCTGAACGCGACCTACTCGACCTACAAGTTCGACTTCAAGGGCAAGCCGATCACCCTCAACGACGCCGAGGACGTGCTGCGAACCTCGCGCGACCCCGCCGACCTGAAGGCGGCCTGGGAAGGCTGGCACACGGTGTCGCCGCAGATGCGCGGCGACTACGCCAGGCTGGTGGCGCTCTCCAACGAAGGGGCGAAGGGCCTGGGCTACGCCGACGTCGGCGCGCTCTGGCGCTCCAACTACGACATGTCGCCGGCCGAGTTTGAGGCGGAGGTCGACCGGCTGTGGAAGCAGGTCGAGCCGTTCTACAAGAACCTGCACTGCTATGTGCGCGGCAAGCTGAACGAGAAGTACGGCGACGCCGTGCAGCCGAAGACCGGGCCGATCCGCGCCGACCTCCTGGGCAATATGTGGGCCCAGGAGTGGGGCAACATCTACGACGTCGTCGAACCCACGGGGGTCAAGCCGCGCAGCTACGACCTGCAACAGCTGCTGGTCGCCAAGGGCTACGACCCGATCAGGATGACCCGGACGGCCGACGGCTTCTACCAGTCTCTCGGCTTCGCGCCGATGCCGGACACCTATTACACCCAGTCGATGATCACCCGTCCGCGCGATCGCGAGGTGGTCTGCCACGCCTCGGCCTGGGACATCGACGGCAAGGACGACCTGCGCGTGAAGATGTGCATGAAGGTCACCGCCGAGGACTTCCAGGTGATCCACCACGAGATGGGCCACAACATCTACCAGCGGGCCTACAAGGATCAGCCCTACCTCTTCAGAGGCTCGGCCAACGGCGGCTTCCACGAGGCGATCGGCGACTTCGCCGGGCTCTCGGCCGAGACGCCGACCTACCTCAACCAGATCGGCCTGCTGGACAAGGTTCCGGGCGAGGACGAGGACATCCCCTTCCTGCTCGACATGGCGCTCGACAAGATCGCCTTCCTGCCGTTCGGCCTGATGGTCGACAAGTTCCGCTGGGACGTCTTCAACGGCCAGACCACGCCCGAGGCGTACAACAAGGACTGGTGGGCGCTGCGCCTGAAGTATCAGGGCCTGATGCCGCCGGGTCCGCGGCCGGCCGACGCCTTCGACGCGGGCGCGAAGTACCACGTGGCCGCCAGCGTCTCCTACGAGCGCTACTTCATGGCCCGCATCTACCAGTTCCAGTTCCACCGGGCCGCCTGCCGGCAGATCGGCTGGAAGGGGCCGCTGCACCGCTGCTCGGTCTATGGCCAGAAGGCGATGGGCGAAAAGTTCAACGCCATGATGGCGATGGGCCAGTCCAGGCCCTGGCCGGAAGCGCTGGAAGCCTTCACCGGCGAGCGGCGCACCGACGCCAGCGCGGTGGCCGACTACTTCCGCCCGCTGGACGCCTGGCTCACCCGCCAGAACAAGGGCCAGCAGTGCGGCTGGTGAGCTAAGTCGCTGACGAAATAATGGTTTTCGCCGCGTTTACCGCGCTCTGAGGCGATTTCGTTTACCGCGACCGGCGATCCTCTCGTGTCGGGCTGGGATTCCGACACACGGGATGCTGGGGCATGCAGACGAAATTCCTCGGAAGCGCGGGACGCTTCCGCAACGGGCTTGAGCGCGTCGCGCGGGGCCTTCGCCGATGGGCGGACGACCGGCGCGGGGCGATCGCGATCCAGTTCGCGTTCCTGGTCGTGCCGATGTCCGTTCTGGCGTTCGGCCTGCTCGACCTGAACCGCATCAACACCCAGAAATACAACCTTCAGGACTCGCTGGACGCCGCCGCGCTCTACGCCGCGCGCTCCAGCGCTGACACCAACGCCGAACTGCAGGCCGAGGGCGAGAAGGCGCTGGCCGCCAACCTTCAGCTGATGAACGGCGCCCAACTGGTCAGCGCCAGTTTCGAGCTCGACGGGATCAAGGTCATCGCCCGGGCCGAGATGACCATGCCGGCGGTGGTCTCCAACCTCTGGACCGACAAGAACCTGACGGTGAAGGCCAACACCGAGGTCATGCGCAACTCCAAGAACGTGGAGGTGGCGCTGGTGCTCGACACCACCGGCTCGATGGCCGGCCAGCCGATCATCGACCTGCGCAAGGCGGCGGGCGACCTGGTCGACATCGTCGTCAAGGAGCAGCAGACGCCGTTCTATTCCAAGGTGGCGATCGTGCCCTACTCGATGGCCGTGAACGCCGGCGAGTACGCCGACGACGTGCGCGGCGCGATCCCGGCCGCCAGCGCGATCAGCGACATCGCCTGGTACAACGGCGAGGAAAAGACCGTCACCAAGGTCACCGAGTCCAGCCAGGCCGTGGTGTCGGTGAGCAACCACGGCTATTCCAACGGCGACATCGTCTACCTGACCAGCGTGGACCACATGTCCGGGCTGAACAACCGCACCTATGTGGTCTCGGACGCCGAAACCAACCGGTTCAAGATCAAGACCCACAGCGGCGACTACGTCAGCACCAAGAGCTACAACGAGGACGGCGAGGACGGGAAGGTCCGCCGTTGCTACGCGATCAACTGCGACGTGGTGGTGTTCACCAACGCCAACCACGGCTTCGCGACCAACGACTATGTCTATTTCACCGACGTCAGCAGCAGCAGCAGCGTCAAGGGCGCGCTGAACAACAAGGCGCTTGAAGTCACCAAGCTGACCGACCGGCGCATCCGCCTGAACGGCGTGAAGGGACCCGACCTGTCCTCTTCGAGCTCCAACAGCGGCAACGCCTGGTGCACGAAATACGGGTGCGAGTACTATCGGTTCCAGAACACGTCCAACAACTGGCGCGTTCACCGGGTCAGCACCTGCGTCTCCGAGCGCACGGGCGGCTCGCCCTATACCGACAACTATCCGGTCAGCCTGAACTATCCGGCGTCGGGCAACCCCTGCCTTGCGAACACCATCTATCCGCTGTCCTCGGACAAGACCTCCCTGAAGGCGCAGATCACCGCGCTGAAGGACGAGGGCTCGACCGCCGGCCACACCGGGGTGGCCTGGGGCTGGTACATGATCTCGCCGAACTTCGGCGACCTGTGGACCAACGCCTCCAGCCGCCCGGCCGCCTACAGCGCGCCCAACACGCTGAAGGTCGTGGTCTGGATGACCGACGGGGCGAACAACACCGCCTATTGCAAGGGCGTGATCGCCAAGGATTCCACCAGCGGCTCGGGGTCGAACAGCGACCACATCAACTGCGACGCCACCAACGGGTCGTCTTCCGACCAGACCCTGGCGCTGTGCAGCGCGATGAAGGCCAAGGGGATCATCGTCTACTCGGTGGGCTTCAACATCGCCGGCAACCAGCCCGCGATCGACGTGGTCAACGGCTGCGCCACCGACGCCGCGCATGTCTACCTGCCGAACGGCGGCACCGCGCTCAGCGAAGCCTTCTCGGCCATCGGCTCCGAAATCGAGAACCTCAGGCTCTCGAAGTAGGCGGCGCGCGCCGCCTGGCCTGGCAGCTTTCCTCCCTCGCCGTCGCGGCCCCGCCGCGGCGGCGTTTCTTTGCCCCGGGGCCTGCGCGCGGATCGGCCCTGCGCGGTTCGAGACGCGCTGCGCGCTCGTCACCATGACGAACTCTGCAGCACTCCAAGGTTAGTCATCCTGAGGAGCCTGCGAAGCGGGCGTCTCGAAAGCCTGCCCTCGGGTTGGCGGAGCCAGACCCGTGGGGACGCACAGCCGGCGCGACCGGCGGCCCAGGGCTCGGAGGTCAGGCGCTCAGAACGTCCTGGCCGAGCGCGACGCCGCTAGACGCCAGGGCGCCCTGAACGGCGTTCAGAAGGGCGTCGGCGGTGATCGGTTTGGTCACGTGCCCCTCGGCGCCGGCGCTCAGCGAGGCGGCGGCGTGCTCGGGCATGGCGTTGGCGGTCAGGGTCAGGATCGGCATGTGCGCCACCTTGCCCTGACGCTCCAGCGCGCGGATCTGGCGGATCGCCGTCAGGCCGTCCATCACCGGCATCTGCATGTCCATCAGCACCAGGTCGAAGGCTTCGCGCGAGACGGCGTCCACCGCCTGGGCGCCGTCCTCGACACAGGTGAGGTCGACGCCGACCGCGCCGAGAATCAGCTCCACCACCCGCCGGTTGGTCGCATGGTCCTCGGCCAGCAGGATGCGGCGGCCGGCCAGTTCGACACCCGCCTCGCCGGCCTGCGCCGGGGCCGCCGCCAGCAGCGCCTGCGCGCGATCCAGCTCCAGCTCCAGGCGGAAGCAGGCGCCCTCGCCGGGCGTTGCGTCCGCCGAGAGCCGGCCGCCCATCGCCTCGGCCAGCGAACGGGAGATGGCCAGGCCCAGTCCGGTGCCGCCGAACCGGCGGGTGATCGAGCCGTCGGCCTGCTCGAAACGCTCGAACAGCCGCGCCTTGGTCTCCTCGTCGAAGCCGATGCCGCTGTCGCGGACAAAGAAGGAGAGCTTGGCGCCCCCGCTCGTGGGCTCGGCCCCGACCGTCAGGCTGACCTCGCCTTCGGCGGTGAACTTGATGGCGTTGGAAAGCAAGTTGCAGAGGATCTGCCTGAGCCGCACGGCATCGCCCATGAAAGCGCCGCGCGCGCCGGCCGCGATCGACAGGGAGAAGTCCAGGCCCTTGGCCTGGGCCGTGGCCTCGAAGAGCGCGCAACAGGCTTCCACCGAGACGCCGAGGTCGAACGGTTCGGTCTTGATCTCCATGCGCCCGGCCTCGATGCGCGCCAGGTCGAGGATGTCGGTGAGCAGGGCCTGCAGGGTCTGGGCGGAGGTCTCGATCAGCGAGACCATCTCGCCCTGAGCGGGCGAGAGGGCGGTCTTGGCCAGCGCCCCGGCCACGCCCATCACCCCGTTCAGGGGCGTGCGGATCTCGTGGCTCATATTGGCCAGGAACTCGCTCTTGGCGCGGCTGGCGTCCTCGGCGGCCTCCTTGGCTTGCAGCAGTTCGGCGGCGGCGCGCTTTTCGTCCTCGATGCCGCGGATGGCGCCGATCACCCGCTCGATCTTGCCGTTGGGCGTCCTGATCGCCTCGCAGGCGGAGTCGACCCAGACGTATTCGCCCGTGGCCCGCTGGCGGTGACGATAGGTGCGCCGGAAGGGCGTGCCGTAGGCGATATGGTCGTCCCAGGCGGCCTGGGCGGCCGGCCGGTCGTCCGGGTGCAGGGTGGCCCAGATATCCCGGTCGAGCTCGTCGTAGGTGGCGTTCTCGCCTTCGGGCCGCAGGCCGCCGCCGCTGAGTTCGCGCCGGCGCCAGTCCATCTCCCAGACCACCAGATTGCCGAGTTCGGCGGCGATGGTCAGCCGCTGTTCGGCGCGCTTGGCCTCGTCCAGGGCCGAGACCATAGCGCTGACGTCGTGGGTGACGATCACCACGCCCTCGACCGCGCCGCTCTCGCCGAGCCAGGGGGTGAGCTCGACCGCCACCCAGACACGCCGTTGCTCGGAGACCTCCAGCTGCAGTCGCTCGATGCGCACCGGCTCTCCGGCCAGCGTCCGCTCGAGGGCGTCGCTCCAATCGTCGCGCGATCGCGGGAAGAGCTCGTGCAGATTCTTGCCCGCGGAGCTCCGGTCCGCGCCTTCCGGGCTCATCTCGGCGTCCCACCGCTGGCTGGTCAGGGCCAGCCGCAGGTTGCGGTCGGCCACCGCCACGGCGACCGGCGCGTGGCGGATGGTGGTCTCGATCAGCGCCTTGGCGGCCCTGGCCTCGGCCTCGCGGGCCGCCTGGTCCTGGGCGCCCAGGCGGTGCTCCCACTCGCTGGCCATCTGGGCGGCGAGGTCGGTCAGGTCCTGGGCCACCTGCGAGTCGTAGGCGCGCGGGGCGCGGTCGAGCAGCATGAGCACGCCCAGCACCTCGCCGCTCGCGAGGCGGATCGGCGCGCCGGCGTAGAAACGGATGTAGGGCTCGCCGAACACCTTGGGATTGTCGATGAAGCGCGGATCGAGCGCGGCGTTCTCGACCCACAGGAGTTCGCCGGTATCGACCGGCAGGCTGGAGAAGGAGCGGTCGCGCGGCACGTGGACGTCGTCCGGCTCGTCGCTCATCACCGACAGTTCGTCGGCTTCCATCAGCCCGACCATCGCATAGGGCGCGCCGGTGGCCCGGCAGGCGAGGCGTCTCAGGCGGTCGAAGGCCGGTTTGACGACCTGGAAGTCGATCCGCCGCAGCGCCGTCAGGCGCTGCGCCTCGCGATCGCTGACTTCCGTATCCATGCCGCCTCCCGGTGCCGATCCTTTGGAATACCGGGAATTTTTTAACGATAAGTGCCTGCGACGCGGCGTCAGGCGAGGAGCTTGATCTCGCGCAGCCGCTCTTTCAGGAAATCGTCGGCGGTGATCGGCTGCGGATAGCGGTCGGGGGCCCGCGACGTGACGCAGCCGGGCAGGGTCCGGATCAGATAGTCCGGATTGAAGTGCAGGAAGAAGGGCGTCGAATAGCGCGCCACGCCGCGCCGCTCGGGCGGCGGGTTGACCACCCGGTGGGTGGTGGACGGCAGCACGTCATTGGTCAGCCGCTGCAGCATGTCGCCGATGTTGCAGACCACCGCGCCGGGCGGGGCGTTGATCGGCAGCCACGCCCCGTCGCGGTCCAGCACCTCCAGCCCCGCCTCCTCGGCGCCGAGCAGCAGGGTGATGACGTTGATGTCCTCGTGGGCGCCGGCGCGCACGCCCGGCGCGTCCGGCCCGATCGGCGGGTAGTGCAGCAGCCGCAGGATGCTGTTGCCCTCGTCCACCGTGGGGTCGAAGAAGTGCTTCGGCAGATCCAGGTAAAGGGCGATCGAGGTCAGCACCCGCTTGCCGAGTTCGTCCAGGGCGCCGAACAACCAGCCGATGGTCTCATGGAAGCGCGGGACCTCGGCGGGCCAGACGTTGGGCGGCATCAGCTCGGAGAAGCGGTGGCCGGGCGGCAGGTCGCGGCCGGTGTGCCAGAACTCCTTGAGGTCGACTTCGCTGGCCCCCTTGGCGGTCTCGATGCCGAAGGGCACATAGCCGCGCTGGCCGCCGACCCCGACCACGTAGCGGCGCTTCACCGCGTCGGGCAGGGCGAAGAAGGTCTTGGCGTCGGCGATCGCCGCCTCGATGCGGTCCTGCGGCAGGCCGTGGTCCTCGACCACCGCGAAGCCGTAGCGGGCGAAGGAGCCGCCGAGGGCCCGGGCGAAGGCGGCCTCGTCGCGGGCCTGATCGGCGAGGGAGACGGGTTCGATGCGCTCGGCGAGCAAGGGGAAGCTCCGGGGATTTCGCTGTCGATCTTACAGCTTCCGAAGCCGAGCGCGAATTCGCTGCCGATAGGCGTTGCGTGGTTCGAGACGCGCTGCGCGCTCCTCACCATGACCAAGGTGGGTGGCTCCTGATGGATTTAGTCATCCTGAGGGCCCGCGAAGCGGGCGTCTCGAAAGCCTGCCCTCGGGCTGGCGGAGCCAGGCCCGTGGGGGCGCACGGTCGATCAGCGTAACACTTAGCCGCCGCTCGCCGGAGCGGGCTCCGGCTCGGCGGCGGGCTTGGGCGCGCGGCGCGGGTTGAACAGCGGCCCGGGCACCGGCGCATTGCCGTGCAGCAGGCCGACGCCGGCGTAGATGCCGCCGGTGATCTCCATGTCGAAGCGGTCGGAATCGCGCTGGCGGATGTCGGCGACCGTCTCGGCCGCCTCGTGGGGATCGAGGCCCAGCTGCTCCAGCGCCAGGCCGCCGAAGGCGAGGGCGGACTCGAAGGTCTCGCGCAGCTGCACCTCGACGCCCGCCTTGACCAGGTCGAGGGCGTGGCCGCGGTCGAAGGCCCGCACCATCAGCAGGGCCTGCGGGAACTCGTGCTTCACCAGCTCGACGATGCGGCCGGCGGTCTCGCGGCTGTCGACGCAGACCATGATCAGCCGCGCGCGCTCGGCGCCCGAGGCGCGCAGGATGTCGAGCCGCGTCCCGTCGCCGTAGTAGACCTTGAAGCCGAAGGGTTCGGCGTCGCGGATCATCTCCGGGTCGTGGTCGATGAGGCTGACGTCGACGCCCCGCGCCAGCAGCGACTGGCTGGCCACCTGGCCGAAGCGGCCGAAGCCGATCACCAGCACGCTCCCTTGCAGGCCGTCCGGCTCTTCGACGCCGTCGGTGTCGATCTGGATGACCGGCAGCAGGCGGCGGGTGGCGATCAGCACCAGCGGCGTCAGCACCATCGAAAGGATCACCGCGGCGGTGGCGACGGCGTTCTCGCGCGCGTCGATCACGCCGGCGATTATCGCGGCCGAATAGAGCACGAAGGCGAATTCTCCCCCCTGGGCGAAGAGGGCGGCGCGCTGCACGGCCTCGCGCGGGCGAGCCTTGAAGAGCCGTGCGACGATGTAGATGCCCAGCGCCTTGAGCGCCATCAGGCCAAGCAGGATCAGGCCCAGCACCCGCCACTCGTTCAGCACCACCGCGAGGTCCAGCGACATGCCGACGGCGATGAAGAAAAGGCCGAGCAGGATGCCGCGGAAGGGCTCGATGTCCGCCTCCAGCTGATGGCGGTAGGACGATTCGGAGAGCAGCACCCCGGCCAGGAAGGCCCCCATCGCCATCGACAGCCCGCCCAGTTGCATGAACAGCGCCGCGCCCAGCACCACCGCCAGCGCCGCCGCCGTCATCACCTCGCGCGCCCGGGCTCTGGAGAGCAGGCGGAACATCGGGTTCAGGGCGAAGCGGCCGATGACGAAGAAGGCGACCAGGGCGCCGAGGCCGATCAGCACGCCCTGCACGGGCGACTCGCCGCTCTGCGCCGGCGCCAGCAGCGCCACCAGCGCCAGCAGCGGCACGATCATCAGGTCCTCCATCAGGAGGATGGCCACCGCCCGCTGGCCGGCCGGCGTGGCGATCTCGCCCTCCTCCTCCAGGGTCTGGACGATCACCGCGGTGGAGGAGAGCACGAAGCCCATCGCCCCGACGAAGGCCACCGCCGGCGGGATGCCCACCGCCGCCCCGGCCAGGGTGAGCAGGGCGCCGCAGCCGTCGACCTGGGCCGCGCCGAGGCCGAAGATGTCCTTCTTCATCGACCACAGGCGCCGGGGCCGCATCTCCAGGCCGATGATGAAC
>JADZBR010000385.1 GCA_020852035.1 Caulobacteraceae bacterium | reverse complement strand
GACGACGCCGTACTTCTCCTCGTCGGCGCAGTGCGGGCTCATGGTGAGCGAGGTCCAGGCCATCGGCAGGGCGGCCTTCAGCTCGGAGAGACGCTTGCCGGGGTTGCGGTCGAGCATCGAGAGCACCGCCGCCGCCGCCACGATGCCGTCGTCGTAGCCGTGGCCGTAGGGGGCGTTGAAGAAGAAGTGGCCGCTCTTCTCGAAGCCGGCCAGGGCGCCGAGCTCGGCGGTCTTGCGCTTGATGTAGCTGTGGCCGGTCTTCCAGTAGACGGTGGCGGCGCCGTTGGCCTTCAGCACCTCGTCGGTGGCGTAGAGGCCGGTGGATTTCACGTCGACCACGAAGGTGGAGTTCGGGTGCAGGGCCGAAAGGTCGCGGGCCAGCATCAGGCCGATCTTGTCGGCGAAGATCTCCTCGCCGGTGTCGTCCACCACCCCGCAACGGTCGCCGTCGCCGTCGAAGCCGAGCGCCAGGTCCGCGCCATGCTCTCGGACGGCCTTGGCCATTTCCACGAGCATCTCGTGGTCCTCGGGGTTGGGGTTGTAGCGCGGGAAGGTCCAGTCGAGGTCGCAGTCCATCTCGATCACCTCCGCGCCCATGCGGCGCAGCGCCTCCGGGGCGAAGGCGCCCGCCGTGCCGTTGCCGCAGGCGCAGACGACCTTCAGCGGGCGGGCGAGGCTGGCGCGGGCGGCGACGTCGGCGAGGTAGCGTTCGCGGAAGTTCTCGATGTGCTCGACGGTCCCGCCGGGGCGCGGCTCGCCCTTGCCGCCGAGGACGATGTCCTTCAGCGGGCCGATCTCGTCGGGGCCGAAGGTCAGCGGCGGCTGGGCGCCCATCTTGACCCCGGTCCAGCCGTTCTCGTTGTGGCTGGCGGTGACCATCGCCACGCAGGGCGCATCGAGCGCGAACTGGGCGTAGTAGGCCATCGGCGAGAGCGCCAGGCCGATGTCCAGCACCTCGCAGCCGGCCTCGACGAGGCCGAGGACCAGCGCCTGCTTCACTGAGAGCGAATAGCTGCGGAAGTCGTGGCCGACGACGATGCGGCGCTTGCCCTGTTGCTGGATGTAGGTCCCGAGCCCGAGGCCCAGCGCCTGCAGGCCGAGGAGGTTGAGTTCCTTCTCCAGCACCCAGCGCACGTCGTACTCGCGAAAGCCGGTGGCCTTCACCAGGGGGATCGCCTCGTACTCCGGCGTGTTGGGGACGAGGTCGGCGCGGGGCTTGGGAAGCATCGGGCTCACTTGCTCGGGGAAAGGGGCGCGGCCTCAACGGCGAAACCGCGGTGGGGTTCAAAAAGTGGGATTCCGACAATCTTATAGTGTAGCTGTGCAGTGAGTGTGTGAAACCCCTTGGTCAAGGTGCGCGCGCAGGGGCCGGCTCTGAACCAATCCCTTCGTTCTGAGGCGGAAGTGGTGACTTGGCGACACGACATCGAAGACGAAGGATTGCTCTACGCCTTGCGCGTTCGCTTGCCGTGGCTGGAATTCGATGCCGATGAGCTCGTAGAACACCTTCTGGCGACTCTCCGCATCTTGGGCGCGATGGTCTTCCTAGTCTTGGCGGTGGGTTGCGCGAGTGTGTCGCTCGCACTTGTTGTGGGTCTTATCTCGACCTTGAACTAGGGGTGGAGAGTGTGTCGGTAGGGAGACTCCCGTGTGGCGCGTACCGTGCTAGGTGCGCTCATGGGCAAGCCTTCGCCAGACGACGATCCCATGCGGGCGAGATCGCAGCGGACGTTCGCACGACGAATTTGGTGGGCTCGCCAAACCGCCCTGGCCTTCATTCAACTCGTTTTGTTCGTTGGGTTGGCGATCCTCGTTTCGAGACTAATGCCCTGACCTTTGGCGATCTTCGCTGGCGACCGGCGCGGGATTACCCCCACCCCGACCATCCAGATCCCAGCGGCGCCTCCTCTGGTCTCACTGACGTTCCGGAAGTTCCGCAAGAGCGTTAGGCCTCTAAAGAGGCTTAGGCGCCAGGACCGGGGCCAGCCTGGCGGCGAGGCCTTCGATAACGGGATCATCGCGGGTTAGGCCCAGCGTTGCCAGTTCGCTTCCCAGGTGGGCGGCCAGGTGCAGCACCGGCTGGGCGTCGAGGGTCGCCTGGATCAGCGGCTCCAGGGCGGCGGCGTAGTTTTCGGCGGTGAAGCGCGCCTTGGCCCAGCGGGCGGCGCGGGCGCCTATGTCGCGGCGCAGCGGCTCGTCCGCGGCCAGGGTCTCGAGCGCCGCGCGCAGGGCTTCGATCGGGACCTCCGCGGGAACCTTCAGCGCCAGGCCGTCAGGCACGTCGGCGTAGCAGCCGGCGTCGGCGACGACGGTCGGGCGGCCGGACTGCAGGGCCTCGATCACCGAGCCGGAGGCGCCCTCCAGGATGGGGCGGCGCAGGCAGGCGATCATGTCGGCCTCGCGCAGGCGCGCCTCCAGGGCGGCGGCGTTCACGTCGCCGAAGATGCTCAGGCCCGCATAGCCGGTCTCGGCGGCGACGGCGGTCAGGCGCGCGCGCTCGTCGTCGGAGATGCGGCCGACCAGATGGTAGCGCACGGCGCCCTTCAGCCGCGGCGAGCCGGCGATGGCGCGGATCGTCTCTTCGGCGCACTTGTTGCGGTTCATCACCCCGACGGTCAGGCAGACCAGCTCCGGCCGGCCGCGGGGGCGGAGCGGCGGCACGGGGCGGGGCGGCCAGGGCCGGGGGGCGACCGCCACCGGCCCGGCGCAGGCCGCCGCCACGCGGCCGGCGTAATGCTCGGCATGGGTCAGGGCGCCGGCGCAGTGGCGGGCGAGCCACTCCACCATCGGCGTCCTGGCGGCGATCTCGCCAAGGTCCAGCCGGCCGGAGCGGGCCTCCTCGGCGAAGGCGCGGGCCTGGCGGCCGTAGGCGCCGACGATCTCGTCGTCGTGCAGGGCCGCGCCGCCCTGTCGGTCGGCCACCCAGCCGTTGAAGAAGTTGTACATGCCAAGGTCGTGGAAGACGCCCACGGCCGGCGCGGCGCCGATCAGCGGCAAGCCCCCGGCATGGAACGGGAAATGGTCGCCGAAGTGCACGACGACGGCGTCGTGGTCGCGCTTCAGCCGGGCCAGATCCACCTGCCGCCAGTGGCGCACGGGCAGGGCGGTGGGAATCGGATCGGCCGGCGGATCGGCCTCCAGCTGGATCACCTCCACCGCATGGCCGCGGGCGGCCAGCGCGTCGGCGACCGCCGCGTTGCCGCGGCCGATCGCCGAGCGCAGGTTCCAGGGCGTGGCCCAGGCGATCCTCATGTCCAAATGATCCTCAAGCCAGGAGCCGCCGCTCGGCCGCGCCGCCGGGGCGCACGAAGGCGAGGTTGACGGATTCCACCCTGGCCAGGTCCTTTAGCGCCACCCGCCGGGCCGAGCCGTCGATCTCGGAGATGGCGTGGGCCCTGAAGCCGTGGGCGCGGAAAGCATCCATCCAGGCCTTCGGCGCGATCCCGACGCGCTTGAGGTGCGAGGGGCCGTATTCGGCGATCACGGCGATGTCGGGGTTGGCCTTGAGAAGGCGCGGCATGCCGGCCAGCACGTCCAGCTCGGCGCCCTCGACGTCGATCTTGACCACGTCCAGCCGCTGACGGCGCGGCACCGCATCGTCCAGCCGGACCACCTCGACGGTGACGGCGCGGGCCTCGCCCTCGTCCGACGGCAGGGCGTAGAGCGAGCTGTGGCCGAGGATCGGGCTGACGTGGAAGGTCTGCGGCCCCGACGCCCGGCCGGCGGCGGCCGGCGACAGGGCCACCCAGGCAAGGCCGTTGAGGTGCAAGGTGCGCTCCAGGCACCCGCGGGGCTCGTCCTCCGGCTCGAAGGCGAACACCTTGCCGGCCGGGCCGACCGCGCGCGCGGCGGCGACGGTCAAAAGGCCGATGTGGGCGCCGACGTCGGCGACGCCCATGCCGGGCTCCAGCAGCCTGACCAGGCAGCGGCGGGTGCCGGGCTCGAAGCCGCCGGTGGTGGCGTTGACCAGCTGGGCGACCACGGCGGGGTCGCGGTCCGGGGCGACCACATAGCCGTCGGCCAGCCGCACGGCGATCCTTCCCGGGCCGTAGGGGACGGGTGGGCGGGCCTTCATCTCCAGCTCGTCGAAGCGGGGGCCGAACATCGCCGGCACCGCCCCGATCGCCTGCTCGATCGGCGGCAGGCGGTGGCGCAGGGTGTCTTCCAGTCCCTCGATCCGCTCGCGGGCCCTGGCCAGGTCGTCGCTCATGCGCCGCAGGAGTTCGGCCTGGGCTTCGTTGGAGCGTTGCAGGGTCTCCAGGCGATCGGCCAGCTGGTCGGTGCGCCGGGCGACCTCGCCGGTCACCTCGTTCAGCCGCCCATGCATCGGCGCCTGCAGGAAGCCGCGCAGGGTGACGGCCGGCGGCTTCAGGAACCGAAGCGCGCGACGCCAGGCCGGTCGGGGCGCCGGGGGCGGCTCAACCGCCGCTGGCGGCCCCGGGCGAGCCGACGTCGCGCCCGCCGCCCGAGGCTCGGCCGTATCCGGCATCGCCTGGCGGATGCCCAGTTCCAGCGATGGCCCTCGCACGCAGCCTCCGTTCAACGCCGACCCGAAAGGTCGACGCCGCATACGCGGATATCGGAATCTACGCTAGCCGGCGAAGAGATCGGGATCGTGGGTGGCGAAGTGCGAGCCGATCAGGCTGATCGTGCTGCCGTCCTCGAAGGTGTAGGTGACCGTCTCCACCTTGTCCTGCGCCAGAAGGCCGTGCTTGATCCACTGGTCGACGAGGACGATCTGGTCCCCGTTGGCCACGATCTGCACGTTCGACGTGTACTGCATGAAGTGGTCGATCGCCTCCTGGATGTCGGCGTCGGTATAGCCATGCGAGGCCGGCGGCGGGGGACCCTGCGGGTCGGCGCCGGGCGGCGTAGTCTCCAGCAGCGGCGGCGAGGTCGGCGCGGTCTCCACCGGGGCGGTGATGATCGGCGTCACGTCCACGCTGTGGCCGTCGTCGACGATGCCGCCCAGGTCCAGCCCCGCGTCGGTCTCGGGCGGGGCGGCCGGCGTTTCGGCCTGGTCAGGGGCCGTCTCCGGGGCGACCGGGATGTGCTGGCCGCCGTTGATGAAGTCAATCAGCACCTGCGGCAGTTCGGTGACATGCAGCACCGGCGCCCGGTCGAGCAGGCCCATGTCCTGCACCAGCCGCACCGCGGCGACGTCCGGCAGCGGGCCCGGCGCCAGGTCGACCAGCATCAGCCAGGGCGAGGCGGGCTGGGCGGCGACTTCGGCCGGCGCCGGCGCGGCCGGCAGGTCGAGGGCCGAGGCCTGCGACGGCGCGATGGTCATCGCCTCGCTCGCCGGGCCGGGCGCCCCGGCCACGTCGCGCAGGATGACCGTCAGCGAGAGCCAGGAGGCGACCTCCTCGGCCGCCGGCAGGGCGGCGGTCGGCAGGATGGCCCCGCCGCGCGCCGCGGCGGCCGGCGCCGCCAGGGTCTCAAGGCCGATGTCGGCCGCGGCCGGGGCAAGCGGCGCGACGCCGGACGCCAGGCGGTCGAGCAGCCCGTGCTCGGGAACGCCCGCCGTCTGCGGGGCGTGGAAGGCCGCGGCCGCCGCCATGGCGCTGGCCACCAGCGTCAGGGTCTGGTGCGCCTCGACGGCGATCGACGCGGCCGGGGCGCCCTTCACCGAGACGCCGCCGGACACCGGCAGCATCAGCCGCCGGCCGCCGTCGGAGGAGGAATCGGAACCGTCGTCGGCCTTGGCCTCGCCGGTCTTGAAGAAGGCGGTGCCGACCACCGCGATCAAGAGCGCGGCCGGGTGCATGAAGAGGTTCGTCGGCCGCCGCGCCGGGCCCAGCTGCACCAGTGGGTGGCGGGCGATCAGCTCGCGCACCAGGCTGGCGAAGTCCCAGCCCTTGATCACGCCCTCATAGGCGGAGCTGGCGATGATGTACTGGCCGCCGATGCGCGCGAAGTGGATGAACACCTCGCCGTCGTCCTCGCGGCAGAAGGCGAACCACGGCTCGCCGTCGTCGGTGACGCCGCGGTCGGTCTCGATGCGCATGCCGGCCTGGATCAGCGCGTTCTCGACGCGATAGAACTCGGCGAGCTCCTGCTGGCTCCAGTCGCGCAGGGGCGCCGGGCGCTGGAAGAGCGATACGACCTGGGCGCCCATTGGGCCCTCTTCTTAAAGACTGCGGACTGCCCGCCCGACCAGCGGATTACGAAGAGAAAAGGATATCGTAGGTTATCGGATCGTAAAACTGCAAAAGCTCGCGCACGAAGTCGCGGGGCGGAACGCCCAGCGCCGCGGCCCAGTCACGATAGCGATCCGGCGGGATCCGGCCCCGGCCGGTCTCCAGCTGGGAGATGAACGTATAGTAGTCGGCGCCCACCTTGGCGGCCAGCTGACGCTGCGAGAGCCCGGCTTCTTCGCGCCGCTCCTTCAGCCATCGGCCGCCTTCGCGGCGCAGGGTCTGGACATCGACGTCCGACCGTCGTTGGGGGTTGCCATACATTATAGTGCACCAGAGTTCGGGTGCGGCCGGACGGGCCGCGTCACGCTGAAGCTAGGCGGTTCGCGTTAAAGGTTCAAGCTTCGCTACATACAAAAATGCTGTACACACCAAAAAAGTGATTGCGCGAAGTATGTAGATCGCTCTATAGGCCGTTGTGACCGACTGCGACTCGTTCGTCGTCGTGCGCCCAAATGCCTTAGGAGCACTCTTAGCAATGGCTATCTCCAGCGCCGCCCTCACGGCGGAATTCACCAACATGAACTTCGGGTTCGGGCCGTCCGCGCTCGAGCAGGCCCTGATCAACAGCTACGCCTCTCAGACCACGGTCGCCGGCGGGCTGACCGACGAGCAGGCGCGGCTGGCGACGGCGCAGCTGGTGGGTGACACCACGGCGGTGGCCGGGCTGACCTACCAGTTCTTCACCGGCGGCATCCCCTCGGAGCCCGGCTTCTTCTTCCTGGTCAACTCGGAAGGCAACGGGAACCTCAACCAGAACGCCAACGACCTGAACGACCCCTACTACGCGGACTTCAACCAGGAGAACCGCTACTACAACTTCG
>JADZBR010000384.1 GCA_020852035.1 Caulobacteraceae bacterium | reverse complement strand
GATAGACGTGCAGGCAGCGGTTGTAGAAGTAGCTGATGTGCTCCGAGTAGAGCCGCTCGGCCTCCTCGTCGGTCTCGGCCACGCAGATGGTCTGGGCGAAGCCGGCGCGGTAGGGCGATTTGTCGACCCCGCGCTCCTCCACCCGCTTCCAGTAGCCGTTCATCAGCGCCTGGGCGCGCAGGTAGCCGGAGAAGCTGAGGTAGGAGTAGCTGTAGGTGTTGTCGATGCAGAAGTCGTAGGTCTCCACCGACCCGCCGCCGGGGATGTGCACCGGCGGATGCGGCTGCTGGATGGGCCTGGGCCAGATGTTGACGTGGCGCAGCTTGTTGTAGCGGCCGTTGAAGGCGAAGGGCTCTCGGGTGGTCCACGCCTTGATGATCAGGTCGTGGGCCTCCTGGTACTTCTCGCGGGTCAGCGACGGGATCTGGCCGTAGCAGTAGTTGGTGTCCATCGAGGTGCCGACCGGGAAGCCCGCCACCAGACGCCCGCCGGAGATGCAGTCCAGCATGGCGAACTCCTCGGCCACCCGCACCGGCGGGTTGTAGAGCGCGATGGAATTGCCCAGCACCACCAGCGCCGCGTTGGAGGTGCGGCGCGCCAGGCCGGCGGCGATGATGTTTGGCGAGGGCATGATGCCGTAGCCGTTCTGGTGGTGCTCGTTCACCCCGATGCCGTCGAAGCCGACCGTGTCGGCGTATTCGAGCAGGTCCATGTAGGTGTTGTAGACCTCGTGGCTGCGCGCCGGGTCGAACAGGTTCTGGTCGATGTCCACCCAGACCGAGCGGTTCTTCTCCCGGAAATCGTCCGGCAGATAGGGCCAGGGCATCAGGTTGAACCAGGTGAACTTCATCGCCGTATCCTCCCTGTCGTCCTCTTTGCGGGACGGACTTCATTATCAACGATAAGCCTGCGAGCGCGGCTGGGAAGGGCTAAAACGCATCCGGGGCCATCGGAGGGGACATGCAGCTTTCGGCCTACCTCGACCGCATCGGCTTTACCGGCACGCCGCGGCCGGACCGTGAAAGCCTGAAGGCGCTGCACCGGGCCCATCATCTGACGGTGCCCTACGACGCCCTCGACGTGCAGCTGGAACGGGCGGTCAGCACCGACCCGGCCTTCGCCTACGAGAAGATCGTGGGGCAGCGCCGCGGCGGCTGGTGCTACGAGATGAACGGCGTCTTCGGCTGGGCGCTGGGCGAGATCGGCTTCGACGTCACCCGGATCGCCGCCGGGGCCAACAAGGAGGTCGGCGGCGAGCTGCTCTACGGCAACCACCTGATGCTGCTGGTGCGGCTGCCAGAGGGGCCGTGGATCGCCGACGTCGGCTTCGGCGACGGGCCGCTGGAGCCCTATCCGCTCGCCCCGGGGCCGTTCTCGCAAGGCGGCTTCCAGTTCGCGTTGGAACGACCGGGCGGCGACTGGTGGCGGCTGCGCAACCGCGAGGGCGGGGGCGCGAAATCCTTCGACTTCAGGCTGGAGACCGCCGACGAGGCGCTGATGGCCGGCCGCTGCGAGTGGCTGCGCTATGCGCCGGAGTCGGCCTATGTGCTGACCGCCGTGGTGCAGCGCTACACGCCCGACGGCTACCTGCTGCTGCGCGGGCGCAGGCTGAGCACGGTGACCGCCGACGGGGAGACGCGCCGGCTGATCGACACCGCCGAGGAATATGTGCAGGTGCTGCGTGAGACCTTCGCCCTCGACCTGCCGGAGGCGGCGGGTCTCTGGCCGCGCATCTGCGCGCGGCACGAGCAGGTGATGGCCGACAAGGCGCCGGTCTGAATGCGGCGGCTCGCAACCTTGCTGGCGGCCTGGCTCGCCCTGCTCATCGCCGCGCCGGCGCTGGCCGACCCGGCGCCCGACCTGACCCTGGCCGGAACGCTGACGGGCGCCGATCACCAGACCTACCGAGAGCTGGCGTTCCGCGTGCCGAAGGGCGTCAAGCGCATCGATGTCGCCGTCGAGTACGACCGCGCCGAGAAGACCACCATCGACCTCGGCCTGCGCGATCCGCAGCGGTTCCGCGGCTGGAGCGGCGGCAACAAGGCGGGGTTCTTCGTGGGCGAGACCCAGGCGACGCCGTCCTACCTGCCCGGCCCGCTGCCGGCCGGGGAGTGGCGGCTGGTGCTGGGCGTTCCCAATATCCGCGAGGCCAGCCGCGCAGCCTACACCGCCCGCATCTGGTTCGACCGGCCGCAGACCGCGCCGCTGGCGAGCGGGGCGCGCTGGTATCGCGGCGATTTCCACACCCATACCGGCCACTCCGACGGCTACTGCGCCAGCCGCAGGGGAGCCAAGGCGCCGTGCCCGCTGGTCCGCACGCTGGAGGCGGCGGCCGCGCGGGGCCTCGATTTCGTGGCGATCACCGACCACAACACGACCTCGCACCTGGCCGAGATCGCCGCCCTGCAGCCGGCGTTCGACGACCTGCTGGTGATCCCGGGGCGCGAGATCACCACCTTCCACGGCCACTTCAACGTCTTCGGGGCCCTGAGCGACGTCGACTTCCAGCTCGGCGGCCCGCGCGCGCCGGACATCGGGCGCATCCTCGATCAGGTGGAGAAAGCCGGTGGCCTCGCCTCGATCAACCATCCGTCCATGCCCTCCGGCGAGGTGTGCATGGGCTGCGGATGGACTGTGGAGAAGACGCCGTTCGCGCGCTTCGCGGCGGTCGAGGTGGCCAACGGAGGCGCGCTGGCCCTGACGGGGAACATGGCGGACGACCCGCTCTCCGGCGTGGGCTTCTGGGAAGCGCGCCTGGCGGAGGGCGCGCGGCTGACGGCGATCGGTGGGTCGGACAACCACGACGCCCTCGCGCCGCCTGACAAGCCGCCGGCGGTGGGGCGGCCGACGACGGTGGTGTGGGCCGAGGCGCTGTCGACGGCGGCGATCCTGGAGGGCGTGCGCAAGGGGCGGGTGTTCATCGACTTCGACGGGACCGGCGACCGGCTGCTGGAGTTCACGGCCTTCACCAAGACTGCAAAGGCGCTTCCGGGCGATACGCTGCAGAACGAAGAGGGCGCGGTCGACCTTTCAGCGCGGGTCATCGGCGCCGAGGGCGCGACGCTGATGTTCGTCAGCAACGACCCGAACGATCAGCGCTGGCGGACGGTCCTCAAGAGCAACGACGAGACCGTGGCCATCACCGCGCTGACGGTGTGGGGCGATGGTGGCGGGCCTACGCCGCCGACCACCTACTGGACGCGCGCCGAGGTCCGTGCTCGGGACGGGCGGCTCTTGATGCTCAGCAACCCGATCCACATCGTGACCGACCTTGACCGTATCATAGAGCGCGGGGCGAAAGGCGCGGACAAGCCTCTGCGCTAGAGCGTGACAGCTGCAAGTGGATACCGGTTGCGGCGGCGGTCACGCTCTAAATTTTTGAAGATAGACCCTTTTTATCCGGTTCAGGTGATTCCACCTGAACCGGATAAAAAGGGTCTAGGCCGGCCTGGCGTCGGGCTGACGGTCCGGGTGCGCGGCGGCGACGCCGGGCAGGGCGGCGGCGCGGTCGGCGGCGGCGGTCAGGCGGGGGTAGGGCGCCAGGTCCACCTTGTAGCGGACCGCCGAATAGACCTGCGGGACCAGCAGCACGTCGGCCAGGGTGACCGCGTCGCCGAAGGCGTAGGCGCCGCCGTGGCGGGCGATCAGCTGCTCCAGGGCGGCGAAACCCTCGCCGATCCAGCGGGCGATCCAGGCGGAGATCTGCGGGTTCTCGGCGGCGAAGTCCGAACGCAGGGCGTTCAGGACCCGCAGGTTGTTGAGCGGGTGGATGTCGGCGGCGATGGCGGCGCACATCGCGCGGACCGTGGCGCGGCCGTAGGCGTCGCCGGGCAGGAGCGGCGGCTCCGGATGCGTCTCCTCCAGCCATTCGAGGATGGCGAGGCTCTGGGTCAGGACGCCGTCCGGGGTCTCAAGCGCGGGGTTCAGGTGTTGCGGATTGATCTCCCCGTAGGCCGCCGCGCCCTGGTCGCCGGCGAGCAGGTTCACCGCCCGCTGCTCGTAGGCGAGACCTTTCAGGTTGAGGCCGATGCGGACGCGGTAGGCGGCGCTGGAGCGCCAGTAGTCGTGGAGGACGAGGGTCATGCCGGGAGCTTAGCACCTTGCGGCGGCTTCCGCGGGCGGTCCTTCTCCCCTTGCGGGAGAAGACCTTCCCCGCGCAGCGGGTCGGATGAGGGGTCTCTCAGACCCCGCCATCCACGCCCTGCATTTCGGCTTTCGCAGCGTCGATGATCTTCGACCCCTCATCCGGCGCTTCGCGCCACCTTCTCCCGCAAGGGGAGAAGGACGGACGGCGCTCAGTTCAGGATGAAGTCGTCCGGGTTCGGCGAGCGGGTCGCCTCCCAGTAGTCGACCAGCAGGAACGGCCAGTTCTGGGAGACGCGGCCCTTCTTGTTCTTGTACCAGCTGGTGACGCCCGGATAGCCCCAGGCCATCAGACTGTTGGCCGCGTCGATCTTCGCATTGAAGGCGTCGTGGACGTCGGGCTTGGGTTCCAGGGTGGCCGAGCCGGTCTCGCCGAGCAGCTTCAGGCTCTCGACGATGTAGCGGACGCTGGCTTCCGAGAAGAAGAAGATCGAGCCGTTGACCACGATGTTGGTGTTCGGCCCGTAGATCATGAAGAAGTTGGGAAAGCCCGGCGCGGTCATGCCGAGGTAGGCGCGGGCGTCGCCGTCCCACTTGTCGTGCAATTCCACGCCATCGCGGCCATAGACCTTGAAGGTCGAGAGGAAGCTGGAGGCGGTAAAGCCCGTGCCGTAGATGATCACGTCGGCGTCGTAGACCTGGCCGCCTTCGGTGCGCACGCCCGTGGGCGTGATCTCGGCCAGCGGGTCGGTGACGACCTTGACGTTGTCGCGCTTCAGGGCCGCCAGCCACACGCCGTTGTCGCGCAGCGCCCGCTTGCCGCCGAAGGGGTAGTGGGGCGTGACCACCGGCAACAGGTCCTCGCGGCCGGCGAGCTGTGCGCGCATGTGCTCGACCAGCATGACGCGGACCATGTCGTTGGCGCCGCTGATGGAATGATCGGCGCCCTCCCAGGCGGGGTCGACGCGGCAGGCTTCCAGCACGCCGTCGGTGCTGGTCCAGAAGAGCCAGAAACGGTGCCACTTGTCGTAGAAAGGCATGTGCTCCAGCAGCCACTGCTGCCCGGCGCCGACCTTGTCGTGATAGTCGGTGGTCACCGCCAGCCACGGCGGCGTGCGCTGGAAGATGGTGAGGTCGGTGACCTTCCCGGCGATCTCCGGCACGAACTGGAAGGCGCTGGCGCCGGCGCCGATGACGATCACCTTCTTGCCGGTCAGGTCGACGTCGTGGCGCCAGCGGGCGGAGTGGAAGCTCTCGCCCTGGAATCTCTCGCGGCCGGGCAGGTTGGGAAACTGCGGCTGGTTCAGCTGGCCGACGGCGCTGATCACCGCGGTGGCGGCGATCACATCGACGCGGCCGTCCTTGCCGCGGACGGCGACCCGCCACTGGCCGGCGGCCTCGTCCCAGCGGGCCTCCTGAACTTGCGTCTCGAAGCGGATCTTCTCGCGCAGGCCGTGCTTGTCGGCGGTGCGCTGGAAGTACTCCAGCAGCACGTCCTGGGTGGAGAACTTGGCCGGCCAGTGGTGGTTGGGTTCGAAGGAGTAGGAATAGGTGTGGTTCGGCGAATCCACCCGGCAGCCGGGATAGGTGTTCTCGAACCAGGTGCCGCCGACGTCGGGGTTCTTCTCGACGATCTCCCAGTCCACGCCGGCCTGGCTCAGGCGGATGGCCGAGAGCAGGCCCGACATGCCGGCGCCGATGATCAGCACCTTCATCCTGGCCGCCGCGGCCTTCAGCTTCGGCGTATCCCACTTCGGTTCCTTGGGGTCGCCCGCGAAGTTCAGCTCCTCCATCAGGAAGGGGACATAGCGCTCGGGGATCGGCGCGCCGGCCACGAAGTCCATCATGAACCGCACGTCCTCAGGCGAGGGCGGCGGGGGCAGGGCGCCGTCGCCGGCGAAGTAGGCGGTGAGCACCTCCTTGGCGAGGGCGCGGACCGCATCCTGCTCGGCCTGTGGGAGGCCGCCCTGGCCGTCGCCGAACATCTCGTAGACCGGCCGGCGGGCTTCGGTCAGG
>JADZBR010000383.1 GCA_020852035.1 Caulobacteraceae bacterium | reverse complement strand
AGGGGCGAAAAACCAGCGCGGTCGCCAAGCCCAGGCGCAAGGCCGAAGCACCGGAGGGCGCGGGCAAGGCGAGCGGCCGCACGCGCAAATACCTCGAGCGCCAGACGGCGATCGTGCGGGCGGCCACGCATATTCTGAACCGCAAGGGGTTGCGCGGCATGACCCTGGCGGAAGTGGCGGACCGGTTCGGGTTGGTGCCGACGGGCGTGGCCTATTATTTCCGCTCCAAGGAGGCGCTTGCGGCGGCGTGCTTCCACAAGTCGATCGACGGTCATCGCCGCCTGATCACGGCGGCGAGCGAACGGCCGACCTTCGAGGAGCGGCTCGCCGCCCTGGTTCGCGGCCACTTCGACCATCTGCGCCGCGTCGCGCTGGGCGACGGCGAAGAACTGGCCCTGTTCGAGGACATCCGCTCCCTCGGCGACCCGACCGTCGAGGCCGCCTATGTCGAGATGTTCCGCGATGTCCGCCGCCTGTTCGGGCCGGAGCTGCGGCTCAGGCTCGGCCGCGCCGCCCTCAACACGCGGACGCACCTGCTCATCCAGCAGCTGGTGTGGGCGAAATACTGGCTGGAGAACTACGAGCCGGACGACTATTCGCGCGCCGCCGAACGGGTGCTCGACATTCTGCTGAACGGGATGGCGACGGAACCGCCCGCCTGGCCGCCCGCCTCGCTGTCGCTGCATACGCCCGCCAGGAGCAGCGAAGAGACCGCGACGGAAATGTTCCTTCGGGCCGCCACCCAGCTCATCAACGAGCAGGGCTACCCCGGCGCGTCGGTCGAGCGCATCACGGCCAGGCTGGATGTCACCAAGGGCTCGTTCTATCACCACATCGACGCCAAGGCCGACCTGATCGAGATCTGTTACCTGCGCACCCTGGAGGTGATGCATCGCACCCAGCGCGCGGCCAGCTTCCTGCCGCTCGACGCGCGCTCAAGGCTGGCTTCCACCCTGGCGCACCTGATCGACCGCCAGCTCGACGGGCAGGCCCCGCTGCTGCGGATCGTCACGACCTCGGTGCCGGAAGCGATTCAAACCCGGATCCGCCTCGACAGCGTCCGCATCGGGGTGCACTTCGGGGCCACGGTGAGCGACGGCGTGGCCGACGCCTCCCTGCGGCCGATAGACGCCCACATCGCCTCCCAGATGCTGACCTCCGCATCCATCGCCGGCGCCGAACTGAAGAACTGGCTGCCCGGCCCGCCCGACGGGCAGACCACCGAACACTTCATCCGCCCCTTGTTCGAGGGACTGGCCGCCGGTTGACGAAACATCCGGTCTCGGCTTCCCGGCGATAGGCGCCGCCAATCGGGGTTCGCGGTCATTCCCGCCCGTTCAATGGACCTGTCCAGGTCGATCATCTCAGGCCGCTTGTGGCGCCGTCGCCACAATAACGGATCAATGATCACCTTCGCCTCCCGGCTCGGCCGGCAGGCTTGTCGAACCGCGTTCGAACCGCGCTGGTCTGCCGCGCGGCGACCCAAGAGCGCCGCTCTGGGAGGATTCCGTAATGTATCAAGCCGTGGCCGCGCGCCGTTCAGAAACCAGCAACCGGGTGCGCCGGATTCTCCTCGGAAGCGTCTCCGTGGCGGTCGTCTCCGCCCTTGCGCCGCAGGCCCTGGCGCAGGATGCCGCCAGCCAGCCGGTCAGCACCATCGAAGAACTCGTGGTCACCGCCGAGAAGCGCGAGCAGAGCCTGCAGGACGTGCCGGTGGCCGTCTCGGCCTACACCTCCGAGCGCCGCGACGTGCTGGGCGTCAACACCGTCGAGGACTTGGCGCGGGTGACGCCCAGCCTCAGCTACACCAACAACGACCGCCTCTCGATCCGCGGCTTCGGGCGCCTGACCAACGCGATCGGCACCGACCCGTCGGTGGCGCTCTATTCCGACGGCATCTTCTCCAACTCCATGTTCGACGCCTCGACCTCGCCGCTGTTCATCGAGCGAACCGAAGTCCTGCGCGGCCCGCAAGGCACGCTCTATGGCCGCAACGCCATCGGCGGCGCCCTGAACGTCATCGCCAAGCGCCCCTCCGACATCTTCAAGGGCGAAGTGCGCGGCATGGTCGGCAACTATGAAAGCTGGCGCACCGACGCGATGGTGACCGGCCCCATCGCCGAGGGCCTGCGCTTCCTGATCGGCGGCTCGCTGGATCGCCGCAACAAGGGGTTCATCGAGAACGTCGGCCCCGGCGAGGACGTCGGCAAGATCAAGCGCTGGAT
Source organism: Caulobacteraceae bacterium (assembly GCA_020852035.1). Classification (GTDB taxonomy): domain Bacteria; phylum Pseudomonadota; class Alphaproteobacteria; order Caulobacterales; family Caulobacteraceae; genus Phenylobacterium. The sequence continues at coordinate 7,379 of JADZBR010000383.1, read as the reverse complement.
GTTCGAGGCGCAGCTGGAAGCCGACCTCGGCGAGAACGTGGTCGCACGCCTGCGATATTCCAAGTTCGACTGGGACGACACCTTCGGCGTCGGCAACACCTTCGAGAGCGTGGTCAGCCCGATCGATACGGCCTCATTCACCGGCTCGGGCACCTCGGCGCTCTACTACAACACCGCCTACGGCTACACCGGGACCAACCCGGCCAGCCTCTCGGACCCCTACAAGGTCAACTACAACTTCGATTCCATCGGCAGCCTGTCGGACCACCACCGCCTGCACTTCGACCTGACCTGGGACCTCGACACCGTCACGGTGAAATATCTGGGCGGCTACCAGCAGTACACCTACGACACCGGCTCTGACTCCGACCTGACGCCGCGCACCGGCACGCAGAACATCGCGGTCGACCTGGACGGCGCCGGCCCGCTGCCGGGCTTCACGGCGACCGGCGTCTCCACCGACGCGCGCACCTTCTACCAGGAGAAGCAGTCCTGGTTCTCCAACGAGATCAATATCTCCTCCAACAGCGGCGGGCCGCTCAACTGGATCGTCGGCGCCTTCCAGTACTACCAGGAGTACGACCAGCCGCAGGGCATTCGCGTGGTCGGCGACAACGCGATGTTCGCGCCCCTGACCCTGCAGGGCACGCCTTCGCAGGCGAACCCCAGCGGGGCGTTCCTGAACGTCAACGGCCACCTGGAGAACAAGTCCTACGCCGCCTTCGGCCAGATCGACTGGGAGTTCGCCGAGAACTTCACCCTGACCGCCGGCCTTCGCTACACGAAGGACGAGAAGGACGGCTACGACACCGCCCGTTACGTGGCGCGCCTGCCGACGCTGGCGCTGAGCTTCGCCCAGAACGGCGTGCCGCTGGCCGTCGGCCAGAGCTTCGCGGTCGATATCACCACTCTGCAGGTCTGCGGCGGGGCCTCGCTCGCCAGCTGCGCGGCCAATCCGGCCACCGCCGACCTCTATGTGAACCCCTACGGCGGGGGCCTGCGCCGCGACCTCTCCGGCGATTGGGACGCCTTCACCGGCACGGTCGGCGTGCAGTGGGAGCCGAACCGGGAAACCAACCTCTACGCCCGCTACTCGCGCGGCTATAAGTCCGGCGGCTGGCTCGGCTCCAACGGCCTGACGCCCAATCCCTACGCCGACCCGGAATACGTCGACTCCTACGAGATCGGCCTGAAGCGCGACTTCTTCGGCCGCCTGCGGGTCAACTCGGCGTTCTTCTACTCGGACTACAAGGGCTTCCAGACGCCGCTCACCGTGGCGCTCGGCACCATCACCGCCAGCCAGTTCCTCAACCTCGACGCCGAGGTCTGGGGCGCCGAGCTGGAGACCCAGTGGAACCCGATCGACAACCTCGAGCTGTTCGCCAACTACGCCTATCTGAACACCGAGGTGACCGATGGCTGCTGCTTCGTCGACACTAACGATCCGGGCGCCCTGGCCCGCGGCGCCCGCCCGACCGGGGCCGCCCTGTCCAACGGCAGCCAGCCGCAGACCCTGGTGGGCAACGCCTTGCCGCTGTCGCCTGAGAACAAGCTCAGCGTGGGCGCCAACTACACGTTCCAGTTCGACGCCGGTTCGCTCACCGCGGGGGTGTCCTACACCTACACGGACGACAAGCAGGTCACGATCTTCCGGAACCCGGGCTACACCGCGCCGAGCACCGAGGTGGTCGACGCCCGCATGCTCTGGCGTGACGCCGAGGACCGCTACACGGTCATCGGCTTCGTCAAGAACGTCTTCGACGAAGTGGGCCTGGACAGCTCGAACCTGAGCTCGCTCTCGCCGGTCACCGGGCCGCGCCAGACGGTGAAGCCGATCTATCCGCGCACCTTCGGCGTAGAGCTGCAGTACCGCTTCTAAGCCTCCAGGAGGCCGGGCCGCCCGCGGCGGCCCGGCGCTCTTGCATGCCTCCGTCGCCCCGCGTCGGGCGCGAATCGGGCCTCAGGCCGCGGACCGGTCGATCAGGTAGCGCCCGCCGGCCATCAGCCGCTCGACCACCTCAGGCGGCGCCTTGCCCTCGGGATGCGAATGGATGATGGCCGCGACGCCCCGCCCAAGGGCCCAGATCGCCGCCGCCGCATTCTCCTGGTGCTCAGGCGGAACCCGGTCGTCGCTCAGCACGGCCATGCGGTAGGCGTCGAACGCACGCTGTTCGGCCTCGCGCAGGACCTCCTGCCCCGCCAGCAGCCGCACGCTGAACATGATTGAAAACAGCGCCGGACGTTCAGCCATGAAGGCGAGGAACGCCCTCGCCGCCCCGCGCATCGGCGAGCCGTGGCTGGCGTCTCCCTGTTCCTGCAGGAGATCGCGGCGCAGCTCCTCGAAGCCCATCACCGCCAGGCTCTGGAGCAGTTCGTCCTTGCTTTCAAAGTAGTGGTAGATCGAACCCGTGCCGATGCCCGCCGCCTCGGCGATGGAGCGCAGGCTGAGCTGTTCGACGCCCTGGCCGGCGAGGATTCGAGCCGCCGCGTTCAACGCCCGGGCCTTCACGCTGTGGGTCGCGTGGTACCTCTCTTTGCCTCGGGCGATCATCCTACGCGCACACCAAAACAGCAGATCACGCGCGTCGCGGCGAACCTCTTGCCGAACGCGATTCGAGCACGCCCTTGGAACCCGGCGCGTTTCCTCCCATGACGCAATGCGCCTCACCTTCCAAGGGCGAGCAGGATAACGCTGCTCGCCCATTTTGGCCCTCGCAGCCGGGGGCCGGGCCGCCCGACAGGCGCCGGGCCGCCAGGTCGCAAAAGCGTCATCCAACTGTTTTTCCGCCGTCACCCGACTGTTTCGGGACCGTCACGGCCACGCTCTAGGTCCCCCTCCAGGGCAGGCGGGCAGTTCAGGACAACGGATGTCTTCCGAACGCCGGCCGCGCCCCGCGTACGCGCGCCCATTTGGCCGGCTGGAGACGACCGTCATGCAATTCAATCAGATCAGGACCCTGCTGCTCGCCGCCGGTGCGGCGGTGGCGCTCGCCGGCTGCGGCGGCGGCGCGGCCGAGGTGGCCTCGCCCGGCGAAGGCGGCTTCGGCGGCAATGTCGGCGGCGGGGGCGGCGGCAACGGTGGCGGCGATCCCGCACCGGGCACGCCGGCGGCCGACTGCCCGACCGGCTTCTCGAACGTCGGCGTGGTGGCCAATGGAACTCTTCGCAACTGCCAGCTGCCGCAGAAGATCGCCGGAACCCTGGTCGTCCCGCTGCGGGCCGGCACGGTCTACTCGGTCTCAGGTCGGGTGGACGTAGGCGACGACATGGGCGGCGACGTCAACGCGCCCCGCGCCGGCGCCGTGAAGGGCATACTGACGCTGGAGCCGGGCGTGCGCGTCTTCGGTTCCGCCGGCCTCGACTACATCGTGGTCAACCGCGGCTCGCTGATCTTCGCCGAGGGCACGGCGACCCAGCCGGGGATCTTCACCAGCCGCCAGGGGATCGAGTGCGGCACCCGCCTCGACTCCATCGGCCAGTGGGGCGGCCTGGTCATCCTCGGCCGCGCGCCGATCTCCAACTGCCCCGGCTCGGCCACGCCCGGCACGCCGAGCTGCGAGGCCCAGGTGGAGGGCACCAACGCCTTCTACGGCGGCAACTCGGCGACCGATAACTCCGGCGTGCTGAAGTACATGCGCGTCCAGCACTCCGGCTTCGTGATCATCGCCAACAACGAGCTGAACGGCATCACCCTGGCCGGCGTCGGCACGGGCACGCTGATCGACTACGTGCAGGTCCACAATTCGTCCGACGACGGCATCGAGTGGTTCGGCGGCACGGTGAACGCCAAGCATCTGGTCTTCACCGGCAACGACGACGACTCGATGGACACCGACGTCGGCTTCAACGGCGCGATCCAGTTCGTCATCACCATCCAGCGCCAGATCGACAGCGCCGACGCCGACGGCCGCGGCGACAAGCTGATCGAATCCTCCGGCTCGACCCGCACTCCGGCGGCCAATCCGAAGATCGCCAACTTCACCTGGGTGAACCGCGGCGCGGTCAGCGACGGGGTGACCATGAACACCGGCACCAACAGCGTCTTCGCCAACGGGATCATCGTCGCAGCCGGCTCCAGCACCGCCTGCCTCGACGTGGACGACGCCACCACCACCGGCGCGTTCAACTCGGTGGTCATGCAGTGCGGCACGCCGTTCCGTGACGACACCAATGTGACCGCCGCCCAGATCGGCACGCTGTTCAACGCCGGGTCGAACAACACTTCCGCCTACACCAACACCCTCACCAACCTCTTCATCACCGGCCCCAACGAGACGGCTGTGACGCCGGTGGCGAACCTGGCGGCGATCTCGCCCTTCTTCACCCAGACCGCCTACATCGGCGCCGTCCGGAACGCCCAGGACACCTGGTACGCCGGCTGGACCTGCGGCCTGCCCGGCGGCACGGCCTGCTGATCTGCGGCCGGGGCGGCCTCCCCGCCGCCCCGGCCGTCTCTGCTTTTCCAAGACGCCCTGCTGCTTTCCGACAAGGCCACCTCATGAAAACCCTGCATTCCACCCTGGCCGGCCTGCTCCTGGCGACCTCGGCGCTCGTGGCGCCGGCCGTCGCCTTCGCGCAGCAGCCCCAGACCGCCCAGGAAGCCCCGGTTCCCGACGAACCCGTCGAAGAAGGCACGGTTGACGAGATCGTCGTCCTCGGCCGCTTCATCCCCCAGCCGATGCGCGAGACCTCCGAGGTCGCCACCTTCCTCGGCGAGGAAGACCTGAAGCGCCAGGGCGACGACAACGCCGCCGTGGCCCTGACCCGCGTCACCGGCCTGTCCCTGGTCAGCGGCAAGTTCGTCTACGTCCGCGGCCTGGGCGAGCGCTACTCCTCGGCCCTGCTCAACGGTTCGCCCCTGCCGAGCCCCGAGCCGCTGCAGCGCGTGGTGCCGCTGGACCTGTTCCCCAGCAACATCCTTTCCGGCACGGCGGTGCAGAAGACCTATTCGGTCGATCACCCGGGCGAGTTCGGCGGCGGGGTGATCGACCTCACCACCCTCTCCATTCCCAACGAACCTTTCATCAATGTGGGCTTCAGCGTCGGCGCCAACAGCGAAACGACCCTGAAGGACGGTCTCACCTACTACGGCTCGGACACCGACTTTCTCGGCTACGACGACGGCACGCGCGATACGCCCGACGAACTGGACCTCGCCCTGAGAAGCGGCAAGCGGATCAGCGCCGGCGCCTTCACGCCCCAGGAACTGCAGCGCATCGGCTGGAGCTTCATCAACGCGCCGCTGAACCTCATCCAGCGCACCAGCAATGTGCCGAACGACTTCTCGGCCGACATCAGCGGCGGGCGCGCCTTCGACACCGGCTGGGGCACGCTCGGCTTCGTCGCCGTGGCCGGCTTCGACACCTCCTGGCGAAACCGCGCAGGCCAGCAGCAGGAAGGCCTGGTCGAGAACGGCGTGATCGGCGTGCGCACCGACTACGACTACGTCTCCACCCAGAACGACGTGGTGGTGAACGGCCTCTTCTCCGGCGCCGTCCAGTGGGGCGACAACGAGGTGAAGTGGACCAACCTCTACATCCACTCGACCACCAAGGAGGCCCGCAGCCGCGTCGGCTATGACGACGGCGCCGGCCGCGACGTGCGCGACGACTACACCGAGTGGTTCGAGCGCTCGCTGATCTCCACCCAGCTGACCGGCGCGCATGAGATCGGCCAGTTCGAGGTCGACTGGCGCGGGTCGTTCGCCAAAACGACGCGCGACGCGCCGTATGAAAAGGGCATCCGCTACCGCCTGATCGACGGCGTCTACTATCACGACGCCTCGCAGGAGCAGAACTACACCCGCTTCTCCGAGGTCGAGGACCAGATCCTCTCCGGCGGCATCGACTTCAAATACACCTGGGCGCTCTCCGACGAGCGCGACGCGGTGCTGAGCGGCGGCCTCTACTACAGCGACAACGACCGCCACGCGGAATCGCGCGAGTTCCGCTTCCTGGCCCTCGACACCTCCCTGCCACCGGAAATCCAGCGCGAACGCGTCGACTTCCTGCTCTCGGACTTCAACATCGGCCCCGGCGGCCTGCAGATCCGCGAGACCACCGGCGCCGAGGGCGCGGCGGCCTATCAGGCGGCGCTGGAGGTGGCGGCCGGCTATGTGCAGGCCGACGTGGAGATCATCCCGCTGGTCCGCACCGCCTTCGGCATCCGCTACGAGGACGCCACCCAGAGCGTCACCCCGCGCGACCTCTTCGGCGGCGCCTCGCCGTTCAGCCCCGCGCCGCTGGAGAACGCCTATTGGCTGCCGGCCGGCACGGTGACCTGGAACTTCTACGAGGACATGCAGCTGCGCTTCGGCGCGTCGAAAACCATCGCCCGTCCGCAGTTCCGCGAGCTCGCGCCGCAGCAGTACCTCGATCCCGACAGCGACCGAGTGTTCATAGGCAACCCGTACCTGGTCGACACCGAACTGCTCAACCTCGACGCCCGCTACGAATGGTACTTCGACCGCGGCCAGTTCATCACCGCCGGCGTCTTCTACAAGGACCTCGACAAGCCGGTGGAAGCGGTGATCAACGAGGCTGGCTCCACCGTCCAGCAGACCTACATCAACGCCCCCAAGGCCCGCCTCTACGGCGCGGAGCTGGAGGTGAAGAAGGTCTTCGAGCCGGTCATGGAAGGCCCCTTCTTCGGAACCAAGCGCTGGCTGGTGCAGGCCAACTACACCTACACCAAGAGCGAGGTGCAGGTGGATGCGGGCGACGTGGTGTTCCCGCTGGCCGGCGGCGGCTCGCCCCGTCCCGCCGAGGAACTGGTGCGCGACGGCTCGCAGCTTCAGGGCCAGTCCGAGCACCTGGCCAACCTGCAGTTCGGCTGGGAGGACGACGAGGCGCAATCCCAGGCGACCCTGCTGGTCACCTACGCCTCCGACCGCATCACCGCCCGCGGCCGCCCCGGCCAGCCGGACCTGGTGCAGGAGCCGGGCGTCATGCTCGACTTCACCTACCGCAAGGGCTTCACCGTCCGCGGCTACGACCTCACCTTCGGCGTCGAGCTGCGCAACCTCCTGGGCGAGGAGTTCATCGAGTCCCAGAAGCTCGGCGGCGGCGAGGTGTTCAACAACACCTACGCCATCGGCACGAGCGCCTCGGTCAGCCTCTCCGCGCGCTTCTGACGCGCCCGTTAACCGGGAGCCTTCACGCTCCGTGAAGGCTCCCGGCTCACTGTCACGAGAACGTCATCCAAGCGTCATTCGCACGTCGGCGTCCTGTCGCATTTGACGCCCGCGCCTGCGACGCGACGCACCCTTGGGGGCGGTTGACGGGCGATCTAGGATGAGGGTCTGACCCTCGGATCATCAGGGGCGGGCGTGCACCCAAAAGTCCTGTTTTCGCTTGTAACACTGGCGCTTGCCGCGCCGT
>JADZBR010000382.1 GCA_020852035.1 Caulobacteraceae bacterium | reverse complement strand
GATCTGGTTGACCTTGACCAGCAGCGAGTTCGCCAGGCCCTGGCCGATGCCCATCGTCAGGCGCTGCGGATTGGTGACGAAGAGATCGTCGCCCACCAACTGCACCTGGCCGCCGAGGCGGTCGGTGAGCAGCTTCCAGCCCTCGAGGTCGTCCTCCGAGCAGCCGTCCTCGATGGAAACGATGGGGAACTTGCTCGCCAGGGCGGCAAGATAGTCCACCTGCCCAGCCTGATCGAGAGATTTGCCTTCCCCTTCAAGTTCGTAGCGGCCGTTCTTGAAGAACTCGGTGGCCGCCACGTCCAGGCCCAGCACGAAGTCGTCGCCGGCCTTGTAGCCCGCGCCCTCGCCGGCCTTCATGATGAAGGCGAGCGCCTCCTCGGCGCTGGAGAGATTGGGCGCGAAGCCGCCCTCGTCGCCGACGTTGGTGGAGTGGCCGGCGGCCGAGAGGCCCTTCTTCAGCGACTGGAAGATCTCAGCGCCCATGCGCAGCGCCTCGGCGAAGGTCGGCGCGCCGACCGGCAGGATCATGAACTCCTGGATGTCGATCGGATTGTCGGCGTGGGCGCCGCCGTTGATGATGTTCATCATCGGCACGGGCAGCACGCGGGCCTGCACGCCGCCGACGTACTTGTAGAGCGGCAGGGCCGCCGATTCGGCCGCGGCCTTGGCCACGGCCAGGCTGACGCCGAGGATGGCGTTGGCGCCCAGGCGGGCCTTGTTCGGCGTGCCGTCCAGTTCGATCAGCAGGCGGTCGATGCGGTATTGGTCCTCGGCCTCCGAGCCGCCCAGGACGTCGAAGATCTCGGTGTTCACCGCCTCGACGGCCTGGCGCACGCCCTTGCCGCCGTAGCGATCCGCATCACCGTCGCGCTTCTCGTTGGCCTCGTGCGCGCCGGTGGAGGCGCCGGAGGGAACCGCCGCGCGCCCTTGCGAGCCGTCCTCCAGGGTCACGTCCACCTCGACCGTCGGGTTGCCGCGCGAATCGAGGATCTCGCGGGCGGTGATGTCGACGATCTGGGTCATTTGGTCCTCGGCTCGGCCTCGCCTTCGGCTCGTTGGCCGAGGATGACGGGCTCAAAATGCAAAACGGCGCGCGGGTGTTAGCCCACGCGCCGCGTTCGTCAAAGCCGTGCTTTGAAGAGGCTTAGTCTTCCTTCGACGTCAGGACCTGGCGGCCCTTGTACATGCCGGTCTTCAGGTCGACGTGGTGCGGGCGCTTCAGCTCGCCGGTGTCCTTGTCCTCGGCGTAGGCGTTGGGGCCGAGGGCATGGTGGGAGCGACGCATGTTGCGACGCGAGGGGGAAGTTTTTCGCTTGGGAACGGCCACGGGAGAAAACTCTTCAGGCGTGAAAATGGAAGCGGCGGCCGAGGGGCCGCCTGCGTGAGCAGGGGTGTATGCCGCAAAGGCCGCTTCGTTTCAAGGGCTGGCTAGAAGAGCCGGCTCTGCGCCTTAGCCGCGGCGATGAAGCTGGCGAACAGCGGGTGCGGCTCGAAGGGGCGGCTCTTCAGTTCCGGGTGGAACTGGACGCCGACGAACCAGGGGTGGTCGGCGCGCTTGCAGATTTCCGGCAGGACGCCGTCGGGCGACAGGCCGCTGAACTGCAGGCCGCCGGCCTCCAGGCGGTCCTTGTAGGCGATGTTCACCTCGTAGCGGTGGCGGTGGCGCTCGCTTATGGTCGTCGAGGCGTAGATTTCCGAGACCTTGGAGCCCGGCGTCAGGACGGCGTCGTAGGCGCCCAGGCGCATGGTGCCACCCAGGTCGTCGCCCTCGCGGCGCACCTGTTTCTCATTGCCCTGCACCCATTCGGTCATCAGGCCGACGATGGGCTCCTCGGTGGGCCCGAATTCGGTGGAGGAGGCGCCGGCGATGCCGGCCTGGTTCCGGGCCGCCTCGATCATCGCCATCTGCATGCCGAAGCAGACGCCAAAGTAGGGGATCGCGTGCTCGCGGGCGTATTGCACCGCGCGGATCATGCCCTCCGAACCACGCTCGCCGAAGGCGCCGGGCACCAGCACGCCGTGGACGTTCTCCATGCGCTCGGGGACGTCGTCGACCTGCTGGAAGGCCTCACCCTCGATCCAGTCGAAGCGCACGCGGACCTTGTTGGAGATGCCGCCGTGGATCAGGGCCTCGATCAGCGACTTATAGGCGTCGTGCAGGCCGGTGTACTTGCCGACGATGGCGATGTTCACCTCGCCGTCGGGGTGCTGCAGCGTCTCGGAGATGGTCTGCCAGCGGTCGAGGTTCGGCGCCGGTGCGTCGGTTATACCGAAGACGTCCAGCACTTCGCGGTCGAGGCCCTGGGCGTGATAGTCCAGCGGCACGGCATAGATGTTGGCGCTATCCATCGCCTGGATGACGGCGCTCTCGCGCACGTTGGTGAAGAGCCCGATCTTGCGCCGCTCACCTGCCGGGATCGGCTGCTCGCAGCGGCAGAGCAGGATGTCCGGCTGGATGCCGATAGCGCGCAGCTCGCGCACCGAGTGCTGGGTCGGCTTGGTCTTCATCTCGCCGGCGGTGCGGATGAAGGGCAGCAAAGTGAGGTGGATGTAGCAGGAGCAGCCGCGCGGCAGT
>JADZBR010000381.1 GCA_020852035.1 Caulobacteraceae bacterium | reverse complement strand
GATCACCACCCGCGCCCGCGCGACACGCAAGGCCATGACCGGCCCGGAAGTCACAACGGCATCCACTGGAACATCAGCGAACTCGAACGTAGCCGGTAGGCCTTAGACGCCGCTCGCCCCCTCCACCAACCGCTCTTCGCTTCGCTCGGCGCGCGGTCCCCCTCCCGCCGCTTCGCGGGGGAGGTAAGCCAGCGCATGGGGCCGCAATGTCCGCAATGGGTCGCAGTCGGAAATTCGACGAGAAGCCGCCGTTGCGTTCGATGGAAGACTGAACTCCCCAGCTTTCGCAGGGGTGATGCCGGTGGGGATGGCTTCCCAAGCCGCCGCCGGCGACCTAAGCGGTAGGGATGGACGGTGAGACGCAGCTGAAACCCTTCCGCGACCCGCGCTACGCGCCCCGCCGGCTGGAGGTGGAGCGGCGACCGGGCGGGGAGGCGATCCTTTCCAACCCGACGCCGTTTCAAACGGACTTCCAGACCATGACCGCGGCTCTGGAGCGCTGGGCGCGCGAGGCGCCCGCGCGGCCCTGGCTGGCCGAACGGTCGGGCGCGGGCTGGCGGCAGATGGCCTATGGCGAGGGCGCGGCGCGGGTGGCGGCGATCGCCGGCGGGCTTGCCGGCCTCGGGCTGAAGCGCGGCGACATCCTCTTGATCCTGGCCCGCAACGGCGTCGATCACGCGCTCCTGGCCTATGCGGCGATGAGCCAGGGGATCGCCATCGCGCCGGTTTCGCCGCAGTACGGCCTGCCGGGGGCGAACCTGGCGAGGCTCGCAGGCGCGGTGGAGACGCTGCGGCCCGCGGCGGTGTTCACCGAGGATGCGGTGCTCTTCGGCGAGGCGCTGGCGGCGGATTTCCTCGCCGGACTGCCGGTCGTGGCGGCGGCGAACGCCCGGCCGGGCGACATCCCGCTGGCCGACCTCCTGAAAGCCGCGCCGCTCGCCGCCAGCGCCAGGTCGGACGACACCGCCAAGCTGCTGCTCACTTCCGGCTCCACGGGCCGGCCGAAGGCGGTGATCGGCCGCCACCGCAACATCGCCCTCAACGCCGCCCAGATCGCCGCCTGCTTCGACGACCCCGATCCGCCGGTGGTGGTCAACGCCGCGCCCTGGAGCCACAGCCTGGGCGCCAACGCCATCCTGCACATGGTCACCCACCGCGGCGGCTCGCTCTACATCGACGCTGGCCAGCCGGTGGCCGGGCGGTTCGACGAGACACTGCGGAACCTCAGGGAAATCGCGCCGACCTATCACAACATGGTCCCCGCCGGCTGGGCGCTGCTGGCCAGCGAGCTGGAGCGGGACGCCGCCCTGGCGCGCACCTTCTTCAGCCGCGTGCGGGTGCTGCAATACGGCGGCGCGGCGCTGGCTCAGAGCGTCGCCGATCGCATCCAGGCCGTGGCGCTGGCCACCTGCGGCGAGCAGATCAGCTTCGCCAGCGGCTACGGCGCGACCGAGACCGGGCCGACCGCCAGCAACGTCCACTGGACCAACGGGCGGATGGGGATGATCGGCCTGCCGGTGCCCGGCACGGCGGTGCGGCTCGTGCCGACCGGCGACAAGCTGGAGTTCCGGGTGCGCGGGCCGCAGGTCTCGTCCGGCTATCTCAATGAGCCGGAGCTTTCGGCCCAGGCGTTCGACGACGAAGGGTTCTACCGCCTCGGCGACGCCGCCCGCTTCGTCGACCCCGACGATCCGCAGCAGGGCCTCGTCTTCGACGGCCGGCTGGTGGAGAACTTCAAGCTGGCCAGCGGCACCTTCGTCAGCGCCGGCTCACTGCGGGTGGCGGCGGTCTCGGCGATGGGCGCGGCGGCGGTGGACGCGGTGGTCTGCGGCGAGGGGCGGGCGGGCGTGGGCCTGCTGGTCTTCGCCAATCCGGGCATGGCGCATGAGGCCGCGCGCGGGGCGATCCGCGCGGGGCTGGAGCGGTTCAACGGCCAGGCGGCCGGCTCGGGCGGCAGGGTGCTGCGGGCGCTGGTGCTGGCCGACGCGCCGCACGCCGCTTCCGGCGAGATCACCGACAAGGGCTACATCAACCAGGCGCTGGCCAGGAGCCGGCGCGCGGGCGACGTCGAGCGGCTGTTCGCCGACCCGCCGGACGGGGAGGTTTTGAGTTTCGCATGACCGATGAGCGCATGAACGGCGCGGACGCGCTGCTGCAGACCTTCGTCGCCAACGGGGTGACGGCATGCTTCGCCAACCCTGGCACCAGCGAGATGCAGTTCGTCTCGGCGCTGGACCGCGAGCCGGCGATGCGCTCGGTGCTCTGCCTGTTCGAAGGCGTGGCGACCGGGGCGGCGGACGGCTACGGCCGCGTCGCCGGCAAGCCGGCCTGCACCCTGCTGCACCTCGGCCCAGGCTACGGCAACGGCCTGGCCAATCTGCACAACGCCCGGCGCGCCTATACGCCGGTGGTCAATGTGATCGGCGACCACGCCACCTATCACCGGCAGTACGATGCGCCGCTGAACTCCGACATCCCGGCCATCGTCGGGCCCAACTCGATCTGGGTGAAGTCGGCCGACAGCCCCGACGCCGTGGGGGCGCTTGCCGCCGAGGCGGTGGCCGCCAGCTTCGGGCCGCCCGGAGGCCCAGTCAGCCTGATCCTGCCGGCCGACAGCGCCTGGTCGCCGGCCAACGGCAAGGGGCCGGTCGCCGATCTGCCGGTCCGTCCTGTTCCCGACGCCAACCTCGTCTACGGCGTCGCCGAGCGTATCCGGGCGGCGAAGAAGCCGCTGCTGCTGATCTCCGGGGACCTGACCTTGGCCAAGGGCCTGGCGCTCGTCGCGCGGATCGAGGCGGCCGGGGTGCGGGTGATGACCGCCGGCTTCACCTCCAAGCAGGCGCGGGGCGCGGGGCGCTTCCTGCCGGCGCGGATGGCCTATTTCGCCGAGCAGGCGCTGGACGACCTGGCGGGGACCGACCTGATGGTGCTGGCCGAGGCCAAGCTGCCGGTCGCCTTCTTCGCCTACCCGGACCGGGCGAGCGTGCTGGTCCCCGAGGGCTGCGTGGTCGAGACCCTCTGCGACGTGGGCGGCGACGGGCTGGCGGCCATCGAGATGCTGGCCGAGGCGCTGGGCGCGCCGAAGGAGGGGCCGGCCTCGGAACACAAGCTGCCCGACATGCCGAGCGGGCCGGTGACCGCCGGCACGGTGGGCGCCAGCTTCGCCCGCCACCTGCCCGAAAGCGCGATCGTCTCGGACGACGGGGTGACCTCGTCCGCCGGCGCGGCGGGCTACGGCGCCCGGGCCGCGCCGCACGACTGGCTGTCGCTGACCGGCGGCGCCATCGGCCAGGGGATGCCGGTGGCCGTCGGAGCCGCGGTGGCCGCGCCGGACCGCAAGGTCATCTCCCTCAACGGCGACGGGGCGGCGATGTACACCGTCCAGTCCCTATGGACGATGGCGCGCGAGAACCTCGACGTGACGGTCATCGTCTTCGCCAACCACGTCTACCGCATCCTCTCCATCGAGCTCGACCGCACCGGCGCCGGCAACGCCGGGCCGGCGGCGAGCCGTCTCCTGGACCTCGGCGACCCGCGGATCGACTGGGTCTCGATGGCCAGGGGGATGGGCGTGCCGGCCAGCCGCTGCGAGACCGCCGAGGCGTTCGACGCGGCTTTCGCGGCGGCCATGCAGGAAAGCGGGCCAAAGCTGATCGAGGTCGTGCTCGGCTGATACGAAAAAGGGGAGCGCCGAGGCGCTCCCCTGATCCGTTCGGCTGCAGGCCGGCCTTACGACGAAGCCTTCACGTTCGCCGGAATCTTGCAGCCGCCGGCCATGCTCTTGGCCATTGTGCAGACGACGGCTTCCTTCGGCGCCACCGGGTTGAGGCCGTATTCCATCATGTAGCCGGCCAGGCCGTCCGAACAGCTGACCTCCATGATCACGTTGCCGGTGGACAGCTTGCCGACCACACGCTGCTCGGCGACGGTGCAGCTGTTCTTGCCGAGCTTCTGCAGGTCGGCGGTCAGCTGCTTCTTGTTTTCCGGACCAATGGTGAGGGCGCAGCGGAAGCCGACCAGTTCGGCGCGGCCGCAGTCGTAGATCGTCGCCTTGCCGCTGGCGGGGAAGACGCCGACCGCGCCGTCCGGGCGATCCGAACACTTCAGCTCGATGACCTCCTCGTTGTCCCGCTGGGTCAAGAGGGCGTATTCGGCGACGTTGCACTTGAAGCCGGCGGCCGTGGCCAGCTTGGTGTAGAGGCCGGCCTGTTCGGTCTGGGCGGCGCGGGCGTCCGTCAGGCGGCAGCCGCCGTCGACGAAGCTGGCGTTGGCGCAGTCGATGGTGCGCTTCAGCGAACCGTCGACGCCCTGTTCGAGGACATAGCCCTTGCCGTCCTCGCAGGAGACCTCGAAGTAGTTGGCGCCGTCCTTGGTGGTGAGGACGTAGCGGCGATCCTTGATCGTGCAGTTCTTGCCGGCGCTGGCGACCAGCGGGTCGACGACCTTCAGAGCCGCCGCGGCGTCGGTCAGGGTGCAGTTGATGTTGCCGCCGCCGGCGTAGGCCAGGCAGGTGTTGGCCTGCACGGCGTCGCTGACATTGGCGGGCGAACCGGCGACCAGCACATAGCCGGAGCCGCCCTGGCAGGCGACTTCCATATAGGTGTTGGTGGGGCTCTGGCCGATGGACCGGGCCTTCTCGACGGTGCAGGGCACGCCGGCCTTGGCCAGCAGCGGCGCCAGGTCGGCCGTCGGGTTGGCGTTGCCGGGCAGCTTGCACTTCAGGCCGCTGTCCTTGCCGTCGTCCTGAGGGGCGGCGGTCTCCAGGCAGCTGAAGGCGCTGGGAGCGCCGCCGGCCGGAAGCTGGATGACGTAGCCGAGACCCTGATCGCAATCGACTTCGTAGAAGCTGGTGGAGGTCTTGGCCTTCTTGTCGTCCATCTTGCCGATGAAGCGGGCGTCGGTGATCTGGCAGGCGATCTTGACCTGTTGGGCCAGGGCCGGCGCCTCGGCCATGCCCTGCGTCCTGGCGGCCTCGGTGATCTCGCCGCCGCGTTTCTTCTGCGCGCTGGCGCCGGTGGCGAACGCCGCGACCATCAGCGCGGCGGCCAACCCAATGCCCAATCGCCTCATCTCAAATGTCTCCTGGGGGTGTCTTCCTCGCGCGGACATAAGCGCCGGGCGCGGTTCGGGGTCAAGCTAGGGGTGTGCTTTGTCGGAACTGTGACGCAGCGTTCCGTTTGCCACCGACGCCCAGCGGGACATAGATGGCGGCGCGAGGAGGCGAGGCGTTGCGCGACGGATTGGAACTGGCTCCGGCCGAACAGGCCAAGGCGAAGCTGACCTATCCTTTCGAGGACGGGCCGAAGCTCGGCGAGGCCGTCGATATCGCCCACGGCGTGAAGTGGCTGCGCATGCCGCTGGGCGGGGCGCTTTCCTTCATCAACGTCTGGGCGGTGGCCGACGGCGACGGCTGGGCGATCGTCGACACCGGCATCTCCTCAGCCGAAAGCGCCCGCGCCTGGACCGCCGCCTTCAAGGGGCCGCTGGGCGGCAAGCCCGCCACACGGGTGCTGGTCACCCACATGCACCCGGACCACACCGGCATGGCCGGCTGGCTCTCGCGCCAGTACGACGCGCGCCTGTGGATGAGCCGGCTGGAATATCTCACCTGCCGCACGCTCGCCGCCGACACGGGCCGCGAGGCGCCGCCGGACGGCATCCGGTTCTTCCGCGCCGCTGGCTGGGACGACGAGGCGCTCAATCACTACCGCGCGCGCTTCGGCGGCTTCGGACACGGCATGCATGCCCTGCCGGACAGCTTCCATCGGCTGAAGGACGGCGACTTCGTCCCGATCGGCGAACACGAGTGGCGCGTGGTGGTCGGCTCGGGGCACTCGCCCGAGCACGCCTGCCTGCACTGCCCCGACCTCGACGTCTTCATCTCCGGCGACCAGGTGCTGCCGCGCATCTCCTCGAACGTCTCGGTGCATCCGACCGAGCCGGACGCCGACCCGCTGACCGACTGGCTGACTTCGCTGGCGCGCATCAAGGGGCGCGTGCCGGACACGGTGCTGGTGCTGCCGGCGCACAACGATCCGTTCTTCGGCCTGCATGCGCGGATCGATCACCTGATCTCCGGCCACGAGCGGGGCCTGGCGCGCCTCGAACGGCTGATCGCCGAGCCGAAGCGGGCGGTGGACGTCTTCCACGTGCTCTTCCGCCGCAAGATCACCCCCTACCTGCTGGGCATGGCCACCGGGGAGAGCCTGGCGCACCTCAACTGCCTGATCACCCGCGGCCGGGCGGTCAGGGAAACCGACGCCGACGGCGTCGACTGGTATCGCGCGGCCTGCTGAGCCGGGTGGCCTGAGGTGACGTTCTGGGCTTAGGGTCGCGGCGACAGGAAGAGGAAACGCCGTGGCCGACCGCATCACTTCGCCCTTCGGGGCCAGATCCACCGCCCGCGAGGTAGCCGCCGGCCACGACCTGACGGGTCTCACCGCCGTCGTCACCGGCGCGGCCACCGGCATCGGCGTCGAGACCGCCCGCGCCCTGGCCGAGGCCGGCGCCGAGGTGGTGATCGCCGCCCGCAAACCCGGCCTCGCCGAAGAGGCGGTGGCCGAGGTCAACAAGACGGCCAAGGGCGCGCCCGCGCGTTGGGAGATGCTGGACCTGTCCGACTTCGCCTCGATCCGGCCCTTCGCGGCGGCCTGGAAGGGCAAGCCGCTGAACATCCTGATCAACAACGCCGCCGTCATGGCCTGTCCGCTGGACTACACCGCCGACGGACTGGAGATGCAGATCGGCACCAACCACTTCGGCCACTTCCTGGCGACGACTCTCCTGGCGGACTCGCTGGTCGCCGGAGCGCAGAAGGCGGGACGGGAGTCGCGGCTGGTGTCCCTCTCCTCCATCGGCCATCGACGCTCGCCGGTGGATTTCGACGATCCGCATTTCAAACATCGCGAATACGACAAATGGGCGTCCTACGGGCAGGCCAAGACCGCCAACGCCCTCTTCGCGGTCGGCTTCCATGAGCGATTCAAGGACAGGGGCGTCACCGCCAACGCCGTCATGCCGGGCGGCATCATGACCCCGCTGCAGCGCCACCTGCCGATCGAGGAGCAGAAGGCTATGGGCTGGATCGACGACGAGGGCCGGGTCAACGACCGCTTCAAGTCCACAGAACAGGGCGCGGCGACCTCCGTCTGGGCGGCGGTCGGGGCGGAGCTGAAGGGCGTCGGCGGGTTCTACCTCGAGGACTGCGCCCAGGCGCCGCCGTGGTCGCAGGAAAACCCGATGGCCGGCGTCATGCCCTACGCGCTCGATCCGGATGGCGCGGAACGGCTCTGGGCTTTGTCCGAAACCACCGTGGGAACCCGCGCATGAGCCTTGAGGAGACCCGGCCGAGAGTGTCCCGCGGCCGGGCGCCGACATCGGGCAAGGCGTGATGAGCGCGCCGCCGGACACCGTGGTCGTCGCCTCCCGCGAAGAGGCCGAAGCCATCCGGAGCGCGGTGCGCGATCCGGACCTCGCCGCCCTTGGCCCCGGCCGCGTCGTCGCCGGCCCGGAACACGCGCAGGCCCTGGCCGACCTGCTGGCCGATCCGGCGGTGTCGGATCCGGTCTACGACCTGCCGCGACCGATCACGGCGGAGAACGTCGCCGCCTGGATCGCCGCCTGCGAACTGGAGCGGCAAGCCGGCGAGGGGCTGCTTACGGTCAATTTCGACGACGAGGGGCGCATCGCCGGCTATTCGCACGTCTCCGTCTGGCCCGAGCGCGCCTCGGCGGAACTGGCGGGCGCCTCGCGGGCCGATCTGCAGGGGCGGGGGCGTGGCGGTTCCGGCGCGGGGGCCACCTTCGGCTGGATCTTCGAGCATCTCGGCGCGCGGCTGATGTGCCTGACCGCGGCGCTGGACAACGTGCGCTCCCAGCGGCTGATCGACCGCGCCGGCTTCGTCCGCATGGGCGAGCGGGACTGCGTGCGGCCGGACGGGACGATCCGTCGCTCGGCCTACTGGGAACTGGACCGCGAGACCTGGCGACGGCTGCATGGCGCGGCCGTCTAGGCGACGGAGAGGAGGAGCAACGATGGGAACCGTCTACAGCACGATCCGGGTCGAGCCGGAGTCGACCGGCTTCGGCGCGGCGATCCGCGGGCTGGACATCTCCCGGCCGCTGCCGCCCGGGACGCTCGCGGAGGTCAAGGACGCCTTCGCGCGGCATTCGGTGGTGAACTTCCCCGACCAGCCGCTGACGCTGGAGGAGCTGGAGGCTTTCACTCTGCAGATCGGGCCGTTCGGCGTGGATCCCTACATCAAGCCTATGGAGGGCCATCCCAACGTCCTGGAGCTGCGCCGCGAGCCCGACGAGAAGGCGACCAACTTCGGCGCCGGCTGGCACTCCGACTGGAGCTTCCAGCCCGAGCCGCCGGCCGCCACCCTGCTGCACGGCAAGGTGATCCCGCCGGTGGGCGGCGATACGCTCTACGCCGACTGCTCGCGCGCCTACGAGGCGCTGTCCGACGGCTTCAAGGCGATGCTGGCGTCCCTGCGGGCGGTGCATTCGGCCGGCCGGCCCTACGGCGAGAACGGCGTCTTCGCCCGCGAGACCGAGAAGCGGACCATGCAGATCATCTCCAGCCCGGAGGCGGACAAGACCCATGTCCATCCGCTGGTGCGCACCCACCCGGTGACCGGCCGCAAGGCGCTGTTCGTCAGCCCCACCTACACGCTCGCCATCGAGGGCCTCGCGCCCGCCGAGAGCGATGCGATCCTCGGCTTCCTCTTCAAGCACATTGTGCGGCCTGAGTTCGTCTACCGCCACCGCTGGCGGCCCGACATGCTGAACATGTGGGACAACCGCTGCACGGTGCACCTGGCCGAGGGCGGCTATGACGGGCACCTGCGGCTCATGCACCGCACGACCGTGGCGGGCGACACGCCGTACTGACTCAGACCCTCCCCCATTTCGCTGCGCTGCATGGGGGGATTTCTGCGCGCTATTCCGCCGCGTAGACCTTCCCGAGTTCGGTCTGGCGCAGCGGCAGGCTGAAGCTGACCGTGGTGCCGGCGCCGGGCGTGATCTCGAGCTCAAGGCGCCCGCCGTGCAGCTCGACCAGCGACTTGGTCAGCGCCAGGCCAAGGCCGGTGCCCTGCTGGGTCTTGGAGTGCTGGCTCTCCACCTGCTCGAAGGGGCGGGCGAGGCGCGCCAGATCGTCCTTGGCGATGCCGATGCCGGTATCGACCACCGAAAGCCGCACGGCTTCGCCCAGCGCCTCGTGGCGCAACGCGGCGCGGACGGTGACCGTCCCGCCGCGCGGGGTGAACTTCAGGGCGTTGGAGAGCAGGTTCAGGAGCACCTGCTTGACCGCCCGGTAGTCGGCCTCGACGTCGGGCAGGGTGGGGAACTCCAGCTCCAGCGCCAGGCCCTGGGCCTCGGCGCGATGGCGCACCAGCCGCAGGGCGTCGTGCGCCACGTCCTCCAGCGACAGCGGCTCGAAGCGCAGGGTCATCTTGCCCGCCTCGATCTTCGACATGTCGAGGATGTCGTTGATCAGGTTCAGGAGGTGTTGGCCGGAATCCAGGATGTCGCGCGCATAGTCGCGGTAGCGCGTATCGCCCAGCGGCCCGAACATCTCGCCGACCATGATCTCCGAGAAGCCGTTGATGGCGTTCAGCGGCGTGCGCAGCTCGTGGCTCATGTTGGCCAGGAACTCGCTCTTGGCCTTGTTGGCGCCCTCGGCGCGGACCTTCTCGGCCTCGTACTTGCGGGCCAGTTCGGACAGCTGCTCCTGGCTGCGCTCGAGGCTGTCGACCGCCTTCTGCAGCTGTTCCTCGTTGAGGCGGCGGGCCTCTTCCTGGGTCTTGATGGCGGTGATGTCGGCGGCGGTCATGACCAGACCGCCCTCGGCCGTGCGGCGCTCGGAGATCTGGATCCAGCGGCCGTCGTGCAGCTCGGCCTCGCGCACGCCCTTGCGGCCGTCGGGGGAGGGGTGCTCGTGCTTGATGGCCAGCTGGGCGTAGCGATTGACCTGATCGCGCAGGGCGCCCGGCTTCAGCAGGCGCGGCTCCAGCGAGAAGACGTTGCGATAGTTGCGGTTGCACATCAGCAACCGTCCGCCGCGGTCCCACAGGACGAAGGCCTCGGAGAAGCTCTCGATGGCGTCGCGCAGACGGATCTCGGCGGCCTGGGCGCGGGCCTGG
>JADZBR010000380.1 GCA_020852035.1 Caulobacteraceae bacterium | reverse complement strand
TGGCCGCCGGCGCCGCAGGTGGACGACGGTTGGGGCTACGGCGCCGACGAAGGGTTCCTGCAGGACCTCTGCGCCCACTGGCTGGACGGCTGGGACTGGCGCGCCGCCGTCGAGCGGCTGAACCGCTGGCCGCAGTTCACGGCCCGGGTCGAGGACTTCGACCTGCACTTCATCCACGTGGTCGGGGAGGCCGAGGGCAAGCGCCCGCTGCTGCTCAGCCACGGCTGGCCGGGCAGCCACTTCGAGTTCTGGGACGCCATCGAGCCGCTGGCCTACCCCTCCTACTACGGCGGCGACCCGAAGGACGCCTTCGACCTGGTCATCCCCTCCCTGCCCGGCTTCGGCTTCTCCTCGAAGCCGAAGAAGCCGTTCGGCCAGCGGGCCACCGCGCGGCTCTTCAACAGCCTGATGACCGAGACGCTGGGCTACGACCGCTACCTCGCCCAGGGCGGCGACTGGGGCTCGTTCGTCACCTCCTGCCTCGGCCTCGACTATCCGGACAAGGTGACGGCCATCCACCTGAACATGATGGGCTTCCGCCCCCGCGGCGGCCCGCAGAACGAGGCCGAGACCGCCTGGGTCACGCGCCAGGCGGCGATGATGGACGTGATGGGCGCCTACTTTCGCCTGCAGGCGTCCAAGCCGCAGTCGCTGGCCTGGCTGGGCGCCGGCAACCCGGTCGGCCAGGCGGCCTGGATCGTCGAGCGGTTCTACGACTGGTGCGACCGCCGCGAGGTCCCCTTCGAGCAGACCTTCAGCAAGGACCAGCTCCTCACCAACATCATGATCTACGTGATGACCGGCAGCTTCACGACCGGCGCCTGGTACTACCGCGCCTTGCTGGAGGAAGGCGGCGTCCAGCTCGCCGAGGGCCAGCGCTGCGAGGTCCCCACCGCCTTCGCCAACTTTCCGGGCGAGATCCTCTACCAGGCCCCGCCCCGCACCTGGGCCGAGCGGGCCTACAACATCACCCGCTGGACCGACATGCCGCGCGGCGGCCACTTCGCGGCGATGGAGCAACCGGTGCTCTTCGTGCAGGATGTGCGTGAGTGGGCCAGGGAGGTCGGCGAATGAGCAATATCCAAGGCGGCTGCCTCTGCGGGGCGGTGCGCTACGAGATCGAGGGCGCGCCGATGGGCGTCGGCGTCTGCTACTGCCGCGACTGCCAGTACGCCACCGGCGGGGCGCAGAACTACGTCGCCCTCTTCCCGCGAACCGCCTTCAGGATCACCAAGGGCGAGCCTCGCCGCTTCACCAGCAAGGCCGACAGCGGCAAGAACATCACCCGCGTCTTCTGCGCCGACTGCGGCACGCCCCTCTACTCCGACCCCGCCGACGGCCCGATGCTGCCGGTGAAGGTCGGCGGCCTCGACGATCCGGCCGCCGTCACGCCGGGCCTGGCGCTCTACACCGCCTCGGCCCAGCCCTGGCACCTGCGTCACGAGGGCATCCCCTCGTTCGAGAAGATGCCCGGCGGCTGATGGCGGCCCGCTACGACTTCGCCTCCGACAATGTCGCCGGCGCCATGCCGGAGGTCCTCGCCGCCCTGACCGCCGCCAACGCCGGCGCGGCCTCCGGCTACGGGACCGATCACGTTTCGCAGCGCGCCGCCGACCTGATCCGCGCCGCGCTCGACGCCGACGCCGAGGTGCGCTTCGTCGCCTCCGGCACCGCCGCCAACGCCTTGTCGCTCGCCTGCCTCGCCCAGCCGCACGAGGCGGTGCTGGCCCACGAGCACGCCCACGTCTGCACCGACGAGACCGGCGCCCCCGGCTTCTTCGGCGCCGGCGTCGGCCTGATCGGCCTGCCGGGCGCCTCGGGCAAGATCGACCCCGCCGCCCTGGCGGACGCCCTCGCCCAGCCGGACGTCTCCTACCGCCAGTCCCCGGCCGCCCTCTCCCTGACCAACGCCACCGAGTACGGCACGGTCTATTCCGCCGAGGATCTGGCCGCCCTCGCCGCCCCGGTCCGCGCCAGGGGCTACGGCGTCCACCTCGACGGCGCGCGACTGGCCAACGCCGTCGCCGCCGGCTTCGACCTGAAGGGGATCGCCGCCCTCGGCGTCGACATCCTGGTGATGGGCGGGACCAAGGCCGGCTCCACGCCAACGGAGGCCATCGTCCTCTTCGACCGCGACCTCGCCCGCCGTTTCGACGCGCGCCTGAAGCACGCCGGCCAGCTGGTCTCCAAGGGCCGCTTCCTCGCCGCCCCCTGGATCGGCATGCTGGAAACCGGCGCCTGGCAGGCCAGGGCCGCCCACGCGGGCGCGATGGCCCGGCGCCTCGCCGCGCTGATGCCCGTCCCCATCCACCATCCGGTCCAGGCCAACGGCCTCTTCGTGGAGATGGACGAGCCCGCCCGCCTGCGCCTCGCCGAGGCCGGCTGGTTCGTCTACCGCTTCCTCGACGGCACGGTGCGCTTCATGTGCTCCTGGGCGACGACGGCCGAGGCGGTGGACGAGCTGGGGGAAGCGCTAGCGCAGGTTGTGTGATAGGCTAGTCGCATGACGCACGATCGCATTGAGCGGAACCCGAAGGTGATGATGGGCAAGCCCGTCATCAAAGGCACCCGCATCACCGTGGAGTTGATCGTTCGCGAGTGCGCGATCCTCTCCTGGGCCGAGATTCTCGACAATTATCCCCGCCTGACCGAGGACGACATCCGCGCCGCCCTGCGCTACGCAGCCGACTACCTGGGCCACGAAAGTCTCATCGCCGCTGAATAGCCTGCGCTTCATCGCCGATGAATGCTGCCCTGGACGCATCGTTCAGGCGCTCCGAGACGCCGGGCACGATGTGCGCTACGCGGCCGAAACCAACCAGCAAGCGCCTGACGAGACCCTCGCCGAGCTTGCCCTCGCCGATGATCGGCTCATCGTCACGCAGGACTTCGACTTCGGCGAGATGGCGATACGTCATCGCGTCGCGTTTCATGGCGTGGTGCTGCTGGCGTTCGGCCAGGCGCCCGTCGCCGAGCGCGTGGCGCGCACCCTTTCCGTGGTCGGCGAACTCGGCGACCGGCTGGCGGGGAGCCTGACGGTGATCGACTTGAAGCGCCACCGCCAGCGCCTGCTGGGGGATTGATCTCCCCCCGGGGGGTCCGGAAGGGGATCGCTCGCCGGGCCGCAACCCTGCGGCGATCCGCCCGCGGCGAATTAAGGCAAGCTTAGCCTTATCGCGTC
>JADZBR010000379.1 GCA_020852035.1 Caulobacteraceae bacterium | reverse complement strand
TCGGCGCCCTCGGAGACCTCCGCCTGCTCCTCGGGGTCGAGGTGGGTGACGATGGCGTTGGACTGCATCGGCACATGCGCCGGATGCTCCTCGTCCCCGTCGCGGTGGCGCGCGTAGGGGATGAACCTGTCGTGGCGCAGGTCCAGCATGCCCTTGAACCGCCCGCCCGAGCCGGCCGGCCAGTAGAGCGGCGCGGGGTCCAGGGCGAGCTTGGAGCCGATCTCGTCGAGCAGCTCGAAGGGGTCCTGCGCCTCGCGGTCCATCTTGTTGATGAAGGTGACGATGGGGATGTCGCGCAGGCGGCAGACCTCGAACAGCTTGAGGGTCTGCGGCTCGATCCCCTTGGCCGCGTCCAGCACCATCACCGCGGCGTCGGCGGCGGTGAGGGTCCGGTAGGTATCCTCGGAGAAATCCTCGTGCCCCGGCGTATCCAGTAGATTGAACATCAGCCCGGCGTGGTCGAACGTCATCACGCTGGCCGAGACGCTGATGCCCCGCTCCCGCTCGATCTTCATCCAGTCCGAGCGCGTGCGCCGGTTCTCGCCACGGGCCCGCACCTGCCCGGCCGCGCGGATCGCCCCGCCGGCCAGCAGCAGGTTCTCGGTCAGCGTCGTCTTGCCCGCGTCCGGGTGGGAGATGATCGCGAAGGTGCGCCGGCGCGCGGCCTCGGCGGCGGGAGAGGTGGCCATGAGGCGCGAGGTAGCCTGCGAGTTGTCTAGGAGCAACAGACCTTCTTGACTCCGATTGGCGCTATTAGCACTATAGCGCTATTTGATGAGTCATGACGACGATCGAGATCGATTTCGAGGTTTTCAAAGCGCTGACCGCGCTGCGGGAAGCCGAAACCGTTTCCTGCAATGATGTTCTGCGCCGGCTGCTTGGCCTTGAGCGGGCGGAACTTCGCGAAAACGAACCGGCGACAGCCGGCGACAAGGAAGACTGGGTCTGTAAGGGAGTACGATTTCCGGCCGGAACCGAGTTTCGGGCCAGCTACAAGGGGATCGTTCACCGAGCCAAGGTGGCAGGCGGCCGTTTACATGTAGGGGATCAAGTCGCGTCGACGCCCTCGGACGCAGCCCGGATCGTGACAAAAACCAACGTCAATGGCTGGACCTTTTGGGAATGCCGGATGCCAGGAGAGGCGCGATGGCGAATGCTCAAGAGCCTTCGCAATTGAACCAGCCCCGGATGATCGAAGCCCCGCGAGGGCCTTTCGGCTGTCGCGGGGCTCTATCCGTCTGGCGGCGTATGCAAGCAGTGACGACCGCCAGCGCACCTGACTGATATAAACTTATGGCCGGCCCGGTTCAACAAACCCTGATCGACCAGCTGCGGCCGGTGATCTCCGAAGAGCGGCTCGGCACCTATCTTACCGCCGCTGGCTTCGATGCGGATAGGGCGTTGCGGCTCTATGTCTGGAACGCCCAGATCGGCGAGGCTTTCCATCTGCCTATCCAGGCGGTGGAAGTCGGCCTTCGCAATCGGATGAACGAGGCGCTGACCGTACAATTTGGCGCCGACTGGTGGAGAAGCAGTAAGTTTCTCGACACGCTGGACGAGGATAGGCGCGCGGATCTGGAACTCGTCCTGCGGCGCATCCGGAACCGCAAGCTGCCGCTCGCCACCGGGCAGGTCGTAGCCGGACTTTCGTTCGGGTTCTGGGTCGGACTGCTACAGCCAAGATACAATCCGCCGATCTGGGGCGGACGGCTACACGCCGCCTTTCCTGGCCTTCCCAAGAACCGAAATCGAGGCAGCCTGGCCGCAGCGATCCAGCGCACCGCCTGGCTGCGAAATCGCATCTGGCATCACGAGCCGATCATAAAACTCGATCTGTCCGGTGAGCATGCGACGGTCATGACCGCGCTGACGTGGATCTGCCCGACGAAAGCCGACTGGGTGAGACCTCATTGCCGCGCGCCGCTGTTGCTTCGCCAGAAGCCGTAGGGCCTGTTTAACGCCGCTCCGCAGGCGGCCCGGCGTCGATGGTCTTCGGCTCGCGCTCGGAGGCGGTCTGCTGCGGATAGGGGAAGGTCAGGCCGTGGGCCTCGAAGGTCTGCTTGATGGCCTTGAGGGTGTCGTGCGCCGCCTCGCCCAGGTCGGCGTTGGCGGCCCAGGCGCGCAGGGTGAGATTCACCGCGCTCTCGCCCAGGCCGGTCACCTTGGCCCACGGCGCCGGGGCGCGCACGATGCGCGGGTCGCGCTCGGCGATCTCCAGCAGCAGACGCAGCGCCAGGTCCACGTCGTCGTCGTAGTCGATCCCCACCTGCCACTCGAAGCGGCGCAGCTTCGGTGTCGAATAGTTGATCAGCAGCTCGCCGAAGACCTTGCCGTTGGGCACGAAGATGTCGAGGCCCTCGGGCGACACCAGACGGGTGGAGAACAGGTCCATGCTCTTCACCTCGCCCATCTGGTCGTTCAGCCTGACCGCGTCTCCCGCCCGATAGGGCCGCAGGAGCAGCAGCATCACCCCCGCCGCCACATTGGAGAGCGCGCCCTGCACGGCCAGGCCGATGGCCAGAGAGGCGGCCCCCAGCACGGCGATCACCGAGGTCGCCTTCACCCCCAGCTGCTGCAGGACGGCGATCAGGCCGACGGCGATGACCACATAGCGGACCAGCGAGCCGATGAACGCCTGCAGGGTCTGGTCCGGCGGATGATTGCGCCCGGCGCGCTGCACCGCGCGCCGGGCCACCTTCGAGAGCCGGCCCGCCAGCCACAGGGTGATCGCCAGGATGATCCCGGCCAGCACCAGGTTCACCGCCAGCGCCCCGGCCATGTTCACCAGCGTCGCCAGCATCGCCCGGTCGCCGGAGAACAACAGCGCCGCGCGTTGGATCAGATCGGTATCGGCTTGCATTCAGGCCTTGCTCGGCTGTGGTCAGGACGCACGGGGAAAGCCCCCAGGCGCTAAGGCCGTTCCCGCCGGGGCCGCGTCAATAGGCCGTCGAACGCCACGGGTCGAGCAACGCCGCGCCGGTGGGCTCGAAGTCGGAAATGTTGCGTTCCTACGAAAATCCGGGCTTGGAGCCTAAGCCGCCAGGCGCCGCCAGACGCTGCGGTCGGCCGCCAGGGCGTCGAGCTTGCCCTCCTGCTGGCGGCGGTAGAGGTAAGCCATCGTCTCGATCTCGATGTGGGCCAGGCGCACCTCGACCTCCTCGGGCCGGCAATGGTCGGCCGGGGCGCTGAAGTGGGCGGCGTTGATCTCCGGGGCCTTGGCCATGATCAGCGCGGCCAGCCGCTTGGCCCGTTCGGGCTTGGCGAACTGCAACAGCGGGTGCTGGGCGTAGAGCTCCTGGCCAAGGCGGCGGACGAACTCGAAATCCAGCGCCCGAAACCGCTTGAGCATCACCACCGGCGCGAGTTCGGCGCCGCGCACCGTCAGGACCACATCGTTGAGAAGGAAGAACAAAGCGGCCTGACTCCGGAACTGGCGGCGAGCGCCCGACCCTCGCACGGCCAGGCTTTCGCCCCGGTTCACGAAGCCGGTTAACCGCCCTCAACAGGTTCGACCAGAAAGTGGCGGCCCTGCCGGTCGTCGATCTCCACCACCCAGAGGTCCGGGTCGATCCGCCGCGCCCGTTCGATGTAGGCGTCCAGCTCAACCTCCCCGGTCGCCGGCGTCGGCTGCATCCACACCCGCTCGCCGTCGCCGCGGGTGGCCTCGGCGTAGAGACGGGTCCAGCCCTCGGCCCGGTTGAGCACCTTCACCAGCACCGCGCCGGCCCGCGCGTCACCCTTGCGCAGGATCATCGCGAACGCCCCGCCCTGCTCGGCGCGGCGGATCAGGGCGTAGACCCAGATGTCTGTGGAGAGGATCATGAGAGGGCACCCTAGCTCTCCCTCCCCCTCGTGGGGAGGGTGGAGGTTTTGCGAGGCGGATCGG
>JADZBR010000378.1 GCA_020852035.1 Caulobacteraceae bacterium | reverse complement strand
GTTCGAAGGCGATGATCGCCTCGCGGATCTCCCGCGCCCGCGACTGCACCACGCGCCGGGTCAGGGCCTTGCCGGCGAGATCGGGCACGCCGTAGTTCACCACCGAGGTGCGGACCTGGGGATAGCGCTCCAGGTCGGTGGTGGCGGCGAAATTGGTGGTGTTGAGCAGCCAGTTGAGCTCGCGCCGCACGGTGTTCTTCAGCGCCCGCTCGTTGAACCGCTCGATCTTCGGCACGGTGTAGAAGCGCATGTTGGAGCGGAACTCGACGTTGGGCGCGGCGTCGTCCTGTTCGCGCAGCCCGTCCAGCTCGAGGTCGGCCACCAGCTTGTCGAACAGGGTCGGGTTGAGGCGGGCGGCGGCCATCGCGGATCAGCTGAAGGTCAGGCTGCGCAGGGAGGCCAGGCCCACTTCGCTGTCGTCGCTGAGCGCCAGCAGGCGCTGGCCGACGCCCGCCTGACCCCAGGGCTCGTCGCGCCACGCGGTGCCGCGCGCCAGCTTCAGCGCCGGGTCTTGGGCCTGGTGACTGCCCGGATAGCGGGTGGGCAGGAAGCCGGCCATCGACTGGCCGGACTTGAAGAGGATCTGCACCGGCAGCCAGACCAGGTCGCGCAGGTCGGTCACGCCCTCGCAGGTGATCTGCGAGACCGCGTCGAACGGCAACAGGCCCCACTTGCCGGTGATCACCGCCTCGATCGCCGGGCCGAAGCGGGCGTCGGCGTCGGCGATCCAGTCGAAGGCGGTCCCGTCGATCTCGCCGGGCGTGTCGGGCGCGGCCTCGAACGCCGTGGCGCGGCGCTCGTCGGCCTCGTCGAAGCGGCCCTGCGCCTGGGCGCCCAGCGCCGCCGCCAGGTCCCCCGCCCAGGGCGAGGAGCCGACCAGCAGGGCCGGCTGGCCCTGGCCGGCGAAGGCGGCCTCGCGCGTGCGCTCGGCGTCGATCACCATGTTGTAGGTGACCGCCAGCATCTGGGCTTCGGGCGACAGCTGGGCCAGGGCGCGAAGCTGCGCCTGGGCCTTGTCCCACTCGCCGAGCACGCACTGCAGCTGGAACAGGAACATGCGCGCCCTCTGGTCGGAGGGCGCGCTCCTGATCGTCTCGATCAGCGCCGCGCGGGCGCCGTCGAGATCCCCGGCCTGCAGCCGTTCATCCGCATCGGCCATGCCGGATCACCACTCCTGCGCCGGCGGCCTACTGCGGCGGGGCGACCGGCTCGTTCTTCTTCATGTTGTAGCCGAAGCCGCTGTTGCCGCCGGCGTCGCCGGTTTCCAGCTGCTCGGTGTACTTCACGGTGGCCTGGGCGAAGTTCAGGGTGACGTTCTCGGTCAGGCGATCCTCGCCGCCGCTGCCGCCGGTGGAGACCGAGGTGATGATCAGGTCTTCCAGCTCGATGATCACATATTCCAGCGGCTTGTCGCCGGCCTTGCGGATGGTCAGCTTGGCCTTGTCGAAGTGCGTGCCCTGGGCGCAGGCCTGCATCAGCGGGCCGGAGGTCAGGTCGATCCACTTGGTGAAGCTGAGATCCTGGACGTTCACCTTGCCGGCGCCGCTGCCGCCGCCGATGTGGGTGTTGCCGGCGTTCGACATACCCCAGCTCCAGGCGAGGACGTCGATCTCATCCTTGTGCACAGAATCCTTCGACTCGCCTTTCAGCTCGCCGATCTTGATGAACATGTCCATAGCCATAGCGGCGATCCCTTATCTTGATGAGGTGTAGAACCGAGAAACTGAGAAACGCTACTGTCCGCCTTTCGGCAGTCGAGAAACCATGCTGAGGGAGACGTCCATGCCTTCCAGCTGGTAGTGCGGGACGAAGCGGAAGACGCCGCGGTAGTAGCCGGGGTTTTCCGGGTCGGGGATGACTTCCACCGAAGCTTCCTTCAGCGGCTTGCGCGCCTTCACCAGCTCGGAAGAGGTTTCCGCCTGGGTGTCGACGTACTGCATGAGCCAGGACTGCAGGTCCTTCTGCAGCTGCGGCGCCTCGCGGGTCGAGCCGATCCAGTCGCGCACCATGCACTTCAGGTAGTGAGCGAAGCGGCAGCTGGCGAAGATGTAGGGCAGCCGGGCCGAGAGGTTGGCGCTGGCGGTGGCGTCCGCGTCCTCGTAGGCCTTGGGCGCGTGCAGCGTCTGGGCGCCGATGAAGGTCGCCTGGTCGGTGTTCTTGCGGTGGATCAGCGGCAGCAGGCCGGCCTTTGAGAGCTCCGCCTCGCGCCGGTCGGAGATGGCGATCTCCGTGGGGCACTTGGCGTCCATCGCCCCGTCGTCCGTCGGGAACAGGGCGGTCGGCAGGTCCTCCACCGTGCCGCCCGACTCCACGCCGCGGATGCGGGTGGTCCAGCCGTAGGTCTTGAAGGCCTCGGTGATCCGCACGCCCATCGCATAGGCCGCGTTCAGCCACAGGTAGTTGTCGTGCTGGCCGCCGTCGGTCGTCTCCTCGAAGGCGAACTCCTCCACCGGCTCGCTGGTCGCGCCATAGAGCCGCCGGCCGAGGAAGCGCGGCATGGTCAGGCACATGTAGCGGCTGTCGTTGGAATCGCGGAACGAGCGCCAGGCCATGTAGTCGGTGGCCTCGAACTGCTTGGCCAGGTCGCGCGGGTTGGACAGCTCCTGCCAGCTTTCCATGCCCAGGAGCTTGGAATCCGCCGCCGAGAGGAACGGCGCGTGCGCCGCGGCCCCGATCTTGGAGAGGCCCTTGAGAATCTCGATGTCCGGCCCGGAATGGTCGAACGAATAGTCGCAGATGAAGGCGCCGTAGGGCTGGCCGCCCAGCTGGCCGAACTCGGATTCGTAGATCTTCTTGAACAGCGGGCTCTGGTCCCACGCCGCGTCGCGGAACTGGCGCAGCATCCGGCGCGTCTCGTCCTTCGAGATGTTCATGACCCGGATCTTCAGGTCTTTGCCGGTCGGGGTGTTGATCACCAGGTACCAGAGGCCCCGCCAGGCCGACTCCAGCTTCTGGTACTCGGGGTGGTGGATGATCTGGTTGATCTGCTCGGAAAGCTTGGCGTCGATCGCCGCCTTCATCGCGTCGACCGTCGTAAAGACGTCGTCGCCGATCATCTTGGCGTCGGACAGCGCCTGCTGCGCCAGCGTCTTGACCGCCGTCTCGATGCGCGAGGCGCGCTGCTCGTTGGCCGGCCGGAACTCCTTTTGCAGGAGCGCCGAAAAGTCGTCGAGACCGACGGCCTCGGCGACGCCCGCCGAGGTTTCCTGAACTGCTTCTTGCGCCATCGCGCCCCTCCAACCCCGTTGCGGCCGCCTTACGCTTGCTCGGCGCCTTCCTCAGACCCCGAGGACTCCTCCGCCGGCTTGGCCGCGGCCAGCGCCTTCATGAGGTCCGGGTCCTTCAAAACCTTGTCGATCAGATCCTGCGCCCCGTCCTTGCCGTCCATGTAGGCCAGCAGGTCGTTGAGTTCCTGGCGCGCTTCCAGAAGCTTCTTCAGCGCGGGGACATTCTGGGCCACCCGGCCCGGCGAGAAATCGTCCAGCGAGTTGAACGTCAGGTCGACGCCCAGCTTGCCCTCGCCCGTCAGAGTGTTTTCGACGACGAAGGCCGCGCGCGGCGCGATCGCCTCCATCTTCTGCTCGAAGTTGTCCATGTCGAACTCGACAAAGTCGCGCTTGTCGAGCGACTTCTTCTCGACGTTCGACTTGCCCGAAAGGTCGCTCATCACGCCCATCACGAAGGGCAGTTCCACCTTCTGGCGCGAGCCGAAGGTCTCCACCTCGTATTCGATGTGCACGCGCGGCGCGCGATTTTCCTTGATGAACCGCTGTCCGCCTTTGGCCATCACGTCCCCCTAACGCCCGATCCGCCAGCTATAGGCGGCATTGGAAACACCCTACGTCAGCCACGGAATGCGCTCAATCGCGCCCCGTCAAGATTATTCGCCCGAGCGCTGGTAGTTCAGCACCTTGCGGGCCTGGTCGAGGCTGTCCGGCGCGATGTCCTGCAGGATGGCCAGGAAGTCGAGATTGACCCACTCGCGCGCCCGCTGCAGCAGCAGCAGCACAGGGCTCGCCGGCTCGCGGCGGCGGTAGTAGTCGGCGATGGCGTCGAGCGCTTTGAGGACGTCCTCTCGGCTCTGCACCTGACCGCCGATCCTCGGCCCGGCGGCGGCGGCCTCGCCGCTATCGGCCGCGACGGCCTCGCCGGCGTCCTCGACCGTCTCGACCGCGACCGGGCTGGTCACGAAGGCGGCGATCGCCTTCTTCAGCTCGGCGATCGCGTCGTAGGTCGGCCGGAAGTTGGTCGCCTCGCCGCCTTCGCCCTTGCCGGTCAGCACCCCGTCGACACGCCGGACGGCGCCTTCGATGCGGCCGAAGGCTTCCAGCGCGGCCACCAGTTCGGCGTCGGAGGTCTCCGCCAGGGCCGCGCGGAACATGCCGTAGTCGTCCTCGGCGTCGGCCCCGGCGGCGAAGCGCTTGATGTCGGCGGCGGTGAATCGGCCGAGCCGCTGGTGCTCTAGCAGGACGACCCGGTCCAGCGGCGCCAGGAAGTCGCCGATGGTGGTGAGGGAGTCGCAGGGACCCTTGCGCCCCTGGAAGCCATACTCTTCCAGCTGCGGATGGACGGTGTCCCAGAACTGTTCCAGCAGCCCGGCCAGATACTCCAGGCCCATCTCGACGGTGGCGAGCTGACCCATGCGCGCGCCGGCGCGGGCGAGGTAGACGGCCAGCCAGACATCCTTGGTCCGCGCGCTCTGGGCCTCGATCAGGTTGGTCACCCGCCGCCAGTCGACCTCCGGGCCGGAGGCCGCCTCGCCGGTGGTGTCGATCGACACCGAGCCTTCGAAGGCTTGTTCGATCTCCTGCCGCTCCGGATCGTAGGCCAGGTCCTCGCCGGCGGGCGTTTCGTCGGAAACCGGCGCCAGCAGGCGCTCAAGGTCGAGGGCCATGCGTCAGGCTCCGGGCAGGGGACGGGCGCCGTCGCCGATCACGTCGAAGGGGGCCCAGGAGTAGGGATGCGACAGCGCCGCGTCGGCCTGCAGGCTCGCCTGCGCGCGCTGCAGGCCCTCGGCCTGGGTCGGCGCCCCGGAGGCGAAGAGCGCGGTCATCATCCGCACCGCCGAGTCCGAGTCCACCGACCAGTGCGAGACGATCAGCCCGCGCGAGCCGGCGTAGATCATCGCCCGGGTCAGCCCGCCCAGCGCCTCGCCGCCGCCGGCCAGGCCCGTGCGGGCGGCGTCGACCGAGCCCGCGCCGCCGGTGTCGCAGGCGGCCAGCACCACCAGGTCGGCGTCCAGCTTGATGTTGAGGATCTCGCTCATGTCCAGCAGGGCGTCGGAGCCCTCGCCGCCGAGCGAGGTCACCAGCGCCGGCTCGGGCAGGCACCCTTCCGGCTGCGGCAGCAGGCCGTGGGTGGCGAAGTAAAGCACCTTGAAGTCGGCGAGGTCGTCGCGGTTCTTGATCGCCGCGTCGTTGAAGGCGCCGCCCAGCACCACATTGCCCGGCGCGCCGAGGCTGGCGCCCACCGCGCGCACTTCCT
>JADZBR010000377.1 GCA_020852035.1 Caulobacteraceae bacterium | reverse complement strand
CGCTATCCCCAGGTCCGCACCTCGGTGGTGAACTACGGCGTGCCCGATCTCGCCGGCAAGGCCCTGACCCGGCGCGTGGTGCAGTCGCGGGCGCGGGAGATCCGCGAGGCGATCATCGCCTTCGAACCGCGCATGAGCGTGCGCGACCTGGAGGTCGAGCCGCTGATGGCGGCCGAGCGGGCCAACGCGGTCACCTATGTGATCCGCGGCGACATCACCGCCGCCGTGGAGGCGATGCCGGTGGAGTTCAAGACCGACGTGGAGCTCGACACCGCCAGCGTCGTCGTCCGGGAGTAGGCGCATGGATCCGCGCCTGCTCAGCGCCTACAACGAGGAGCTGACCTATCTGCGCGAGACCGCGCGGGAGTTCGGCGAGGAACACGAGGACGTCGCCGGGCGCCTGGGCCTGAAGACGCCCACCGATCCCGACCCCTACGTCGAGCGCCTGCTGGAAGGCGTCGCCTTCCTCGGCGCGCGGGTGAAGCTGAAGCTGCAGGACCAGTTCCCGGACTTCACCCAGCACCTGCTGAACGCCATCCAGCCGCACTACCTGGCCCCCACGCCCTCCATGTGCATCGCCGGCTTCGAGCCGCAGGAGGGCGACCCGGCGGTGCAGGAAGGCTACCGTATTCCGCGGCTCACGGAGCTGGAGGCGACGGCGACCGACCAGGCGGGCGCCACCGTCACCTTCCGCACCGGCCAGGACGTGACGCTGTGGCCGTTGAAGATCGTCGAGGCCGAGTACCTGGCCAGCCGGGCGGCGGTGGCTCCCTTCGCGGCGGTGGCCAATGTGCGGGCCGAGGCGGGCCTGCGCCTGCGCTTCGCGGCCACCGGCGGAGCCCGCCTGCCGCAGATCGCCCCGCCCAACCTGCCGATCTACCTGGCCGGCTCGGAAGCCATCCCCGGCGAGCTCTACCGCCAGATCGCCGGCGAGACCCTGGCGGTCATCGCCCGCTCGGCCGATTCCGCTTCCGGCGCCGAGGGTTGGGTGCGGCTGCCGGCGCCCGAGCAGCACGGCTTCGAGCAGGAGTGCGCCCTGCTGCCCACCGAGCTGCGCTCGTTCCGCGGCTATCGGCTGCTCAGCGAATAGTGCGCCTGCCCGGAGCGGTTCCTGTTCATCCGCCTGATGGAGCTCGGCCGCGCCTTCGCCGCCAGCCCGGAGGCGTGCGACGTGGTGCTGCTGTTCAGCCGCTCGTCCAGCGTGCTGCCGGGCGCGGTGTTCCCGCCCAACTTCCGGCTCTTCGCCACCCCGGCCATCAACCTGTTCGAGAAGCAGCTCGGCCGCGTGCCGCTCAACCGCTTCGACCACGAGCACCTGGTGATGCCGGACCGCATGCGGCCCCTCGACTTCGAGGTCTATCGCATCCTCGACGTCACGGCCTTCTCGCAGTCCAACACCCACCCGCGGCCGGTGGCCCCGCTCTACGCCTTCGGCGCCCTGCTCTACGACTGGCGCGAGGCGTTGTTCTATGTCCCGCGCCTGCGCCACCGGCGGCTCTCGACCAAGGAGCAGCGCCTGCGCCGGCGCACCGACTACCTGGGCACCGAGACCTGGATCAGCCTGACCGCGCCCGGCGAAGCCACGCGGCTGGACGACATCCACGAACTGGCCGTCCGCGCCCTGGTCACCAACCGCGAGCTGCCCGAGCTGCTGCGCTTCTCCGGCGAGAACCACTTCAGCATGTCCGGCGCCCCCGTGCGGGCGGTCAGCGTGCTGCGCGCGCCCACCCGGCCGCAGCCGCCGCTCGGCCTCAACGACGGCGCCTGGCGGGTGATCGGCCACCTGACGCCCAACTACGCGGCGCTGGTCTCCGAAGACCAGGACGACCCTTCGCTGCTGCGCGACCACCTGGCCCTCTACGGCCGCAGCGACGACGCGGCCATGCGCCGGCAGATCGACGGGGTGCTCTCGGCCCGCTCGCAGCACGTCACCCGCCGGGTGGCCGGCCAGGACCGCATGGCCTTCGCCCGTGGTCTGCGCATCCGCATGAAGCTGGACGACGCCAGCTTCGAGAACAGCCGCATGTTCCTGTTCTCGGCCGTGCTGGAGCGCTTCCTGGCCGAGTTCGCCACCGTCAACTCCTTCACCGAATCCATCTTCGAGTCGCCCCAGGAGGGGCTGTTCGCCCAATGGCCGCCGAGAACGGGCCAGCGCCGCAACATCTGAGCTTCCTGCGCGAGGCGGCGCAGTGGGCCCGTCACTACGGGCTCTTCCCGCTGCTGCGCCGGGCCGAGGCGCATGCGCCGAACCTGCCGCGCATCGGCGCCTCGCGCGCGCCGCAGCAGAACATCGTCGATCTGACCCAGACCCCGGTGCTGCAGTTCCCCGGCCCTACCCTGGACTCCATCGAGGTGAAGGGCGGGCGCGCCACGGTTTCCGGCTACTGGCTGGGCCTGACCGGGCCGATGGGCCCCCTGCCCCTGCACCTGACCGAGTTTTCCGCCTACGAACGCCTTTATGCCAGGAAGCGCCCGTTCGGCCGCTTCCTGGACATGCTGGCGGGACGGATGCTGCAGTTCTTCTATCGCGCCTGGGCCGACAGCCAGCCGGTGGCCAGCAGCGACCGGCCAGCCGACGACCGCTTCGCCCACTATGTGGCGATGATCTCCGGCGCCGAGATCGGCGCGCGCGAGGACGCCGTGTTCCCCGCCCAGGCGCGGCTGCACTATGCGGCGCTGTTCGCCTCGCGGCGCAGCGCGGCCGGCATCCAGGACGCCCTCTCGCATCTGCTGCGCACGCCCGTGCGGCTTGAGGAATACCAGCCCCGCTGGCGGCCGATCGAGCCGGACGACCGCTCGCGCCTGGGCAAGGGGTTCGTCAGCCTCGGCGCCGACGCGGTGCTCGGCGGCAGCGTCCGCACGGTGACCGACGCCTACCGCGTGGTGGTGCGGGTCGACAGCTACCGGCGATATGAGAGCTTCCTGCCGACCGGCTTGGGGTTCAAGATCGCCGCCGAGGCGCTTGACGCCTTCACGCCTTCCCATCTGGAGTGGGATCTGCAGCTGGAGGCGCCGGAGAGCCAGGTTCGGCCGTCCCGGCTCGACGGGCGTTCGCGCCTGGGTTGGACAAGCTGGATGTCGCCCGACGCATCTGGTGACATGGTGCGGGCCGATACACGGCTGGGCAGGAGCGCGCGCCGCATAGCGCGCGAGGAACGGGGGAGAGTGACCGCATGACCGAGATCAGCCGCTCAGCGCTTTTCGGGCGCCTCAATCCGACGGCGCTCAAGGCCATCGAGACCGCCACCGGCTTCTGCAAGATGCGGGGTAACCCCTACGTCGAGCTGGTCCACTGGCTGCACGTAATGCTGCAGGACCCGCGCAACGACATCGGTGCGATCCGCAGCCACTTCGCGCTCAACGACAGCCAGCTGGCCGCCGACGTGGTGCAGGTGCTGGACGGCCTGCCGCGCGGGGCCACCGCCATCTCCGACTTCTCGCCGCAGATCGAGGAGACGATCGAGAAGGGCTGGCTCTACGCCTCGCTGATGTTCCAGGCCGCCCGCGTGCGCACCGGCCACCTCGTCATCGGCATGCTGAAGACGCCGACGCTGAAGAACGCGCTGTTCTCCATCTCCCGCGAATTCCGCAAAGTCGATCCGGAAAAGCTCGCCGATCAGTTCCAGACCATCTGTGGGTCGTCCACCGAGGGCCAGGCGGCCGAGACCGCCCCACTGCCGGGCGATCCCACCGGCGCCGATGCGGCGCCCGCCTCGGCCGGCCCCGGCGAGGCCCTGGCCAAGTTCTCCATCGACCTGACCGAGAAGGCCCGCAACGGCGAGATCGACCAGATCGTCGGCCGCGACGCCGAGATCCGCCAGGTGATCGACATCCTGCTGCGCCGCCGCCAGAACAACCCGATCCTCACCGGCGAGGCCGGCGTGGGCAAGACGGCCGTCGTTGAAGGCTTCGCGCGCCGTATCGTCGACGGCGACGTGCCGCCGGTGCTTAAGGACGTCACCTTGCGCTCGCTCGACATCGGGCTGATGCAGGCCGGCGCCAGCGTGAAGGGCGAGTTCGAAAAGCGCCTGCGCCAGGTGATCGACGAGGTCGAAAGCTCGCCCAAGCCCGTGATCCTCTTCATCGACGAGGCCCACACCCTGATCGGTGCCGGCGGCCAGGCCGGCACGGGCGATGCGGCCAACCTGCTGAAGCCCGCCCTGGCGCGGGGGCGGCTGCGCACCATCGCCGCCACCACCTGGGCCGAGTACCGCCAGTACTTCGAGAAGGACCCGGCGCTGACCCGCCGCTTCCAGACCGTCAATGTCGGCGAGCCGGAGACCGACAACGCCATCGCCATGATCCGCTCGGTCGCGCCGATGATGGAGAGCCACCACAAGGTGGTGGTGCTGGACGAGGCGGTGGACGCCGCCGTGCGCCTGTCGCAGCGCTACGTCCCGGCCCGCCAACTGCCGGACAAGGCCGTGTCCTTGCTCGACACCGCCTGCGCCCGCGTGGCCGTCTCGCAGCACGCCACCCCCGCCCCGGTAGAGGACCGCAAGCGCAGGGTCGAACTCCTGGAGGTCGAACTCGGCATCGCCCAGCGCGAGGCCGCCGGCCAGTACGCCAGCGGCGATCGCATCGGCAAGATCGAGGAGGCGCTGGTCGAGGCCCGCGCCGCCCTCGATGAGGTGAACGGCAAGTGGGAGCGGGAGAAGGCCGCGCTGGAAGGCGTCCGCGCTGCCCGCACGGCCCTCACCGAGGCCCGCGAAGCCTCCACCGAAGGCCCGCCCGCCAACGAGGATGAGCTGAAGCTCGCCCTCGACGGCGCGATGGGCGAGATGCGCACCGCCCACGGCGACAGCCCGATGGTGTTCGGCGTGGTCGACGCCGACGCCGTGGCCGCCGTGGTCGGCGACTGGACCGGCATCCCCATCGGCCGGATGGTGAAGGACGAGATCGCCTCGATCCTGACCATCGCCGACCAGCTGAAGACCCGCGTCGTCGGCCAGGACCATGCGATGGAGGCCATCGCCGCCCGCATCAAGACCAGCCGCGCCAAGCTCGACAACCCGAACAAGCCGGTGGGCGTCTTCATGCTCTGCGGCCCCTCCGGCGTCGGCAAGACCGAGACCGCCGTCGTGCTCTCCGAGATGCTCTATTCGGGCGAGGACAGCATGATCGTCATCAACATGAGCGAGTTCCAGGAGGCCCACACCGTCTCCACGCTCAAGGGCGCGCCGGCCGGCTATGTCGGCTACGGCCAGGGTGGGGTGCTGACCGAGGCGGTGCGCCGCCGGCCCTACTCCGTGGTCCTGCTGGACGAGGTGGAAAAGGCCCACCCGGACGTCCACGAGATGTTCTTCCAGGTGTTCGACAAGGGCTACATGGCCGACTCGGAAGGCCGCTACATCGACTTCAAGAACACCCTGATCCTGCTGACCTCCAACGTCGGCACCGACATGATCACCACCATGTCGGAGGATCCGGAGACGGCGCCGGAGCCGGAAGCCCTGGCTCAACTCCTGCGGCCCGACCTGCTCAAGGTCTTCCCGCCGGCCCTGCTCGGCCGCCTGATCGTGCTGCCCTACTATCCGCTGTCGCCGCAGATGCTGCAGGGGATCGTGCGGCTGCAGATGGACCGCATCAAGCGCCGCATCGCCGACAACCACGGCATCGCGTTCTCCTACGGCCAGGACGTGGTCGACCTGATCGTCTCGCGCTGCAACGAGGTGGCCTCCGGCGGGCGGATGATCGACGCCATCCTGACCAACACCATGCTGCCCGAACTCTCCATCAAGCTGCTGGAGCACCAGATGGCTGGCGAGGCGATCACCGGCATCGACGTGGGCGTCGGCGAGGGCGGCTTCACCTATGTTTTCCACGGCGCCGACGGCGCGACCCCGGCAGCCGACGCCGCGGCGCTCGAGGCGGCCTCCTGAGCTGAGGCGGATTTGTCAGCAAGCTCAACAGGCTATAGCCTTAACGCGAGGGGTTTGGAGGGAGTGACATGAAACGGGCCCTGGCCTTGGCGGCGGGAATCGCGGCGCTCGGCGCGGTCGCGGCCGTGGCGCAGCCTTCGCCCAACGCCTTCGTGTTCTGGAACCTGGTGCGCGACGGCGCCGGCGCCAGCCTCGTCAGCGACCGCG
>JADZBR010000376.1 GCA_020852035.1 Caulobacteraceae bacterium | reverse complement strand
TTCATGGGTTCGCAGGATGGCGATCCGAAAGCGGTGGAGCACGTCGCCGAGTTCTTCGAGCTGCTCGGCCAGTGCGCGCGCAATCAGGTGCTGGTGCTCGCGAAGCACTCGCTGGCGCAGGTGCTCGCGCCGTCCCTGGCCCAGGTGATCGACCGCGTTCCCCAGGCGCGCACACGCATCGCGGATGCGCAGCGCAACATCATCACGGCGCTACGGGAGAAGGATGCGAACGAAGCGAGAAAATGGATGGCGAAGCACGTTCGCGACTTCAAGCGCGGTTATGAGGTGGCGGGGATTACGCCGGATACGTTGGTGTCGGTGTAGATGTAGATGGCGGTCGCGAGGGGTTTGCGGATGGTGATCACCTCAAACCTCCACCGCCATCGCCACGGCCTCGCCGCCGCCGATGCAGAGCGAGGCCATGCCCCGCTTGCCGCCGTGGGTCTCCAAGGCGCTGAGCAGGGTGGCCAGGATGCGCGCGCCGGACGCGCCGATCGGGTGGCCGAGAGCGCAGGCGCCGCCGTGCACGTTCAGTCGGTCGCGATCCAGGCCCAGCTCGCGCTCGGCGATCATCGCCACCACGGCGAAGGCTTCGTTGACCTCCCACAGATCGACGTCGCCGACGTTCCAGCCGGCCCTGGCCAGCGCCTTCTGCATCGCCGGCACGGGCGCGGTGGTGAAGAGGCCGGGCTCATGGGCGTGGGCGGCGTGGGCCACCACCCGGGCCACCGGGGTCAGGCCCAACGCCTCGGCGACCGAGGCGCGGGTCAGCACGACGGCGGCGGCGCCGTCGCTGATCGAGGAGGCGTTGGCGGCGGTGATCGTGCCATCGGGCGCGAAGGCGGGGCGCAGGGTCGGGATCTTCGCCGGATCGGCCTTGCCCGGCTGCTCGTCGGCGGCGACCGTTTCGACGCCCCTGCGGCCCTTCACTTCGACGGCGACGATCTCGCGGTCGAAGGCGCCGCTCTCCTGCGCCTGGCGCGCGCGGGCCAGGCTGGAGACGGCGTAGGCGTCCTGCTGCTCGCGGGTGAACTGGTAATGCTTCGCCGACTCCTCCGCGAAGGACCCCATCAGCCGGCCCGGTTCATAGGCGTCCTCCAGCCCGTCCAGATACATGGAGTCCAGCACCCTGTCGTGGCCGATCCGCGCCCCGCCACGGTGCTTGGCCAGCAGATAGGGCGCCCCGCTCATGCTCTCCATGCCGCCGGCGACGATGATGTCGGCGGTTCCGGCGGCCAGGGCGTCGTGCGCCATCATCGCCGCCTGCAGGCCCGAGCCGCACATCTTGTTGACGGTGGTCGCCTCCACCGAGCTCGGCAGGCCCGCGCCCAGCGCCGCCTGCCGGGCCGGCGCCTGGCCGAGCCCGGCGGGCAGCACGCAGCCCATGAAGATCTGCTCGACCTTCTCCGGCGCGACGCCGGCCCGCTCGACGGCGGCTTTCACCGCCGCGGCGCCGAGCTCGGTGGCGGGGACGCTGCCCAGCGCGCCCTGGAAGCCGCCCATCGGCGTGCGGGCGTAGGAAGCGATGACGATGGGATCGGAGGAGGTTTGGGTCATGCAGCGCATATAACCCTCCCTCCCCCTTGTGGGGAGGGAGCGATGAAATCCTCCCCCGTGTAACGGGGGAGGATTTGCGCCTACTCTGCCTGCACCGTCGCTTCGATGAAGCCGCCGCCGAGCACCCGCGTCGTGTCGGCCGGGTCGTAGAGGGCGCAGGCCTGGCCCGGCGCCACCCCTTCCTCGGGCGTGTCGAACACCACCCCGGCGCCGGCGATGCGCCCGGCGACCGGCTCGCGCGTCGAGCGCACGCGGGCCAGCACCGCGCGCCCTTCGGCGGCGGCGAGGTCCGGCTCGTCGCCGAGCCAGTTCGTTTCCTTCAGCGTCAGCGACCGCGTCAGCAACGCCTCGCGCGGCCCGACGATCACCTGCCGCGCGTCGGCGTCGATCCGCACCACGAACAGCGGATCGCCCACCGCCACGTTCAGCCCGCGCCGCTGGCCGATGGTGTAGCGCGTCACACCCTCGTGGCGGCCGAGCACCCGGCCGTCGAGGTGCACGATCTCGCCCGGCTCGGCCCCATGCGGGCGCAGCTTGTCGATGATCGTGGTGTAGCGCCCCTCCGGCACGAAGCAGATGTCCTGGCTGTCCGGCTTGTCGGCGACGCCCAGCCCGAGTTCGGCCGCCACGCGCCGCACCTCCGGCTTCTGCAAGCCGCCGAGCGGAAAGCGCAGGTCGGCCAGCTGCGCCCGGGTGGTGGCGAAGAGGAAGTAGCTCTGGTCGCGGGCCGGATCGATCGCCCGATGCAGCTGCGGCCCGCCCGGGCCGTCCTTGCGCCGCACATAGTGCCCGGTGGCCATCGCCGCCGCGCCCAGGTCGCGCGCCACGTCCAGCAGGTCGTGGAACTTGACCGTCTGGTTGCAGCGCACGCAGGGGATCGGCGTCTCGCCGCGCAGGTAGGCGTCGGCGAACTCCTCGATCACCGCCTCGCGGAAGCGGCTCTCGTAGTCCAGCACATAGTGCGGAACGCCCAGCGCCTCGGCGGCCTGCCGCGCGTCGTGGATATCCTGGCCGGCGCAGCAGGCGCCCTTCTTCTGGATCGCCGCCCCGTGGTCGTAGAGCTGCAGGGTCACGCCCACCACGTCATAGCCGGCCCGCGCCAGCAGCGCCGCCGTCACCGTGGAGTCCACCCCGCCGGACATGGCCGCGAGCACGCGCGTTCCCGCGGGCAGGCCCACGGCCTCGCGGGTCGCGTCGATCAGGCGGTCGTGGGCGAGCACGGCGGTCATCGGCGGCTATTTAGGGTGCAAGCGGCCAAAAGGCCATTCCGGCGTCACCGGCGCGGGGCTGTGAAGTGTCGTGAAGTCGACGCACAAAGACCGCAAAGAGTTTACTAGGCCGATTGCAATAAGAGGCGTATAGTTTTCGCATTGTCGGCAGAGCCTTGGGCGCCGACGACTGAGAGACATAGCGCGCTCCCGCCTGAAGTTTCACGGGGAGACGCATGAATTCTTATAGGCTTTACGTATTGAATCGCCAGGAACGCATCGCCGAGGAGATGGTTCGCGAGCATGCGAGCGATCGCGACGCGCTGGACGGCGCCCAGGCCATCCAGGGCGATCATCACGCCGTCGAGGTATGGGACGGCGCGCGCCTGGTGGGCCGGATCGGCGGCGAGTTCTCGCTGCCGGCGCGCTTCTAGAGCTTCAGGAAGTTCAGCAGCGAGGTCTCCTGCAGCATCGAGAAGACCTGCGCGGACGCCTGAACGGAGAACTGCGCCATCTGTAGCCGGCTGACCGCCTCG
The DNA here is from genome assembly GCA_020852035.1 of Caulobacteraceae bacterium. Classification (GTDB taxonomy): domain Bacteria; phylum Pseudomonadota; class Alphaproteobacteria; order Caulobacterales; family Caulobacteraceae; genus Phenylobacterium. The sequence goes on along the minus strand of JADZBR010000376.1, from coordinate 2,771 downwards.
GCCATGTCGGCGTCGGTGATGTCGCCCATCATGCCGGTGAGGCTGTCCTGCCGGGCGCCCACGTCGTCGGCCACCTGGTCGACCCGGTTCTGCAACAGGCCGTTCTGGGCGGTGACGGTGATCAGCCGGTCGTGGATGTCGTCCAGCCCGCCGAGCTGGGCCTTGATGAAATCGGCCTGATCGTCGGTCAGCTGGCCGGTCAGCGGCCCGTTCGGCCCTTCGTGATAGGCCTGGATCGCCTCCAGCGCCTCGAACAGCTGCTGGCCCACCTCGTCGGCCAGAAAGCCGGTGCGGATGGTGGTGGCGTCGTCGATCTTCGACTTCACCGCATAGTCGTCGTTCTGGAAGAGGTCGGACACCGCCGGCGCGGCGGTGAGGTCGGCCAGGTCGGTGGCGGTCACCGGCTTGGTGTCCACCGCCCCGCCGGCGAACAGGTACTTGCCGCCGTAGCGCATGTTCAGGGAATCGATGGCGTTGCGGAAGTGCTCCTGCAGTTCCTGCATGGTGGTGTCGGCGCGGTTGCTGGCCACCGCCGAGGCGAGCGCGTCGCGGATGCCGAGCGCGGAGTCCTGCAATTGGGTGAAGGCCAGGTCCTGCACCGTCAGCTTGTCGGCGATCTGCTTGTGCTGCTCCAGGTAGCCGGCGTTGCGCGCGTTGATCGAGCGCATGGACGTCAGCATCTCGGCGTCCTTGGCGTAGCCCTTCAGGTCGGTGCCGTTCTTCTGGCTGGCCACCACGTCGCCGGCCTGCGACTGGCGGGCCTGGGCGGCCATCAGATTGGCGAGGACGGCGGAATAGTTGCCGGCGGTCGAGACGCGGGTGGTCATCACACCATCTCCAGAAGCGTGTCGTAGAGCTCGCGCGCCGCGTTGATCAGCCGCGAGGAGGCGTTGTAGGCCTGCTGGTAGGTCATCAGCCGCACCAGTTCCTCATCCAGGTTGACCGACTCCACCGACTGGCGGCGCTGCTGGGCCTCGGTGCGCACCGCGGCCGCGCCGTTCGCCCGATTCTCGGCGGCGGCGGCGTTGCGGCCGATGGCGCCGCCGAACTCCGACGCATAGCGCTGCAGGGTCATGGAGACCGCGCCCAGGCCGCCGGACTTGGCGAACGGGCCGACCACGTCGCCCGCCCCGGCCAGCAGCCGCGCGCCGTCGCCGTCGCCGGGACGCAGGCTGGATTCGCCTGCCGCCACCGACAGGTCGAGCATGGCGAAGGCCAGCTTCTTCGGATCGTTCACCACGCCGGCGTCGACATTGTAGCGCTGCGCCCGCCCTTCCCGCTCGGCGCCCAGCCCGAAGAGCTGGCTCATCGAGGGCCCGCCCGCCCCGCGCAGGGTCTCGTCCGAGGCCACCGAGAGGGTGGCGTAGGCCGGCGGCGAACCGGCGAAGGTCAGGGCGCCCCGTTCATCCAGCGTGAACTGGCCGTGGAAGCCGACGCCGGTGGTGGTGGAGTTCAGCGCATTGACCAGATCGGCCATCGTTCCGCCGGCCGGCACGGCGACGGTGATGTCGCGGATCGGCCGGCCGTTGGCGTCCGCCAGGCTGAAGGTGATCTCGTCGCCCGGCGTGAAGCCGTGCGGGTCGGTGGGCGCCAGGCCGCTGTCGTAGGTCGAGATCCCCGTCGAGCGGATCACGTCGTTGAGGCCGAAGAAGTGGGAAAAGCCGCGGCCGGCCTTGTCCGAGGGGTTCGCAGAGTCCTGGGCAAGGGCGACGCCGTTACCGGCGGCCGTCGCGTTGATCGACAAGGCCCCGCCGGCGAAATTGGCCGAGCCGTAGCCGGTCAGCGCGGTGTTCAGGCTGGCCAGGAAGGTCCCCGGCGTGAAGCCTGGGCCGGCCGCGCCGTCGACGGTCATCGTCCCGGCGTCGAAGTCGATATCGACCCGCCGCTGGATCACCCCGTCCTGGTTGACGATGGCCAGGGTCGTGCGGCCGGTGAAGCCGGTCATCGCCGTGGTCAGGTCGAGGCCGGTGTTGCGCCCGGTCAGCGTCCCCGGCGCCGGCACGGCGGTGGCGGCGTTGTGGGCGGCGTTCAGCTGCTCGGCCGCGCGGCTGACGAACTCGCCCAGCTGGTCGGAGAGCGCCGGCAGCTCGCGGTCGCGCAGGTCGAGGAGCCCGCGCAGCTCGCCGCCGGCGAAGTCGGTGGCCTGGGCGATGGCGCCGGCCGCTGTGGTGACGCTGATGTAGCCGCCGGTCGAGGCCGAACTCTCGAACTTCAGCGTCGCCGCACCCTCGCCGGCCAGCATGAAGCCCTCGGCGGTGCGCAGGGTCACCCCGCCCTCCGGCCGCTCGGCGACCTTGACGTCGATCAGCTGGCTGAGCTCGTCGATCAGCTGGCTCTGCACGTTCTCGGCGCCGGCCGCGTCGCCGCTGGAGAGCTTGGCGCGGCTTTTGTCGGCGTTCAGGCCGTCGATCTGCCGCAACAGGACGTTGGCCCGGTCGATGCCGGCCGAGATGCGCGAGTCCACATCGCGCTGCAGGCCCTCGATCTGCTTGTCGATGCGGGTGGCGTCGTTCAGGAAGTCCTGCATCTGCGAGACCGCCTGACTGCGCAGCAGGCTCGACGAGGGATCGTCCGCCGCCGCCGCGAAGGTGTTGAAGGCTTCGTCCAGCTTGTTGAAGAAGAAGCCCTCGCCGCTCGGGTCGCCGAACAGCCCCTGGGCGCGATCGAGATACTGCGAAAGGATTTCCCAGCGGCCGAGGTCGGCCACCGCGGTAAGGTCGGCCTTCTGCAGGTACTGGTCGGTGACCCGCTCGACGCCGCGGATCCGCACC
>JADZBR010000375.1 GCA_020852035.1 Caulobacteraceae bacterium | reverse complement strand
TCACCGCCGTCTTCATCACCCAGGTGCTGCTCGCCTGGTGGCTGCGCTCGGCGCGGCCCAAGACCCTGCCGATCGTTTAGGAGCAGCCGACCATGTGGCCCCTGATCAAGCTCCTGCCGATCACGACGAACTTCCGCTTCGTCGCCTTCGCCCGCTATGCGGCGGTGATTTCCACGGTCCTGGTGATCGCCTCGCTCGGCCGCGCCATCTTCCCGCTGGAGCCGCCCTGCGGGGGACTGGCCTGCGGGATCGACTTCAAGGGCGGGGCGATGCTGGAGATCTCCACTGCACCCCGCGCCGTCGACCTCGCCTCCGCGCGCGCGGCGCTCTCCGACAAGGGCCTGGGCGAGGTGCAGGTGCAGGCGTTCGGGGCGCCGAGCTCGGCGATGGTGCGCTTCCAGATTCCCAAGGGCGCCTCGGCCGACGCCACCGTCGCCGACGTGCAGAACACCCTGACCCAGGCGCTCGGCCAGCCGGTCGCCTTCCGACCCTCGGCCGTGGTGGGGCCGAAGGTTTCGGGCGAACTGTTCACCAGCGGGATCATGGGCCTGGGCCTGGCGATCCTGCTGATGCTGATCTACATCTGGTTCCGCTTCGAGCTGCAGTTCGGTGTCGGCGCCGTGGTCGGCCTCTTCCACGACGTGATCCTGACCTTCGGCCTGATCGCCTGGACGCGGATGGAGTTCTCGCTCACCACCATCGCGGCGATCCTGACGATCATCGGCTATTCGATGAACGACACCGTCGTGGTGTTCGACCGGCTGCGCGAGAACCTGCGCAAGTACAAGAGGATGCCGCTCGGCGAGGTGATCGACCTGTCGGTCAACGAGACCCTCTCGCGCACCGTCATCACCGGCCTCACCGCGGTGCTGGCGCTCTCGGGCCTGGCGGTCTTCGGGGGCGAGGCGCTCTACGAGTTCTCGCTGATTATGATCTTCGGCATCGTCATCGGCACCTATTCGTCGATCTACGTCGCCGCCCCGGTGATCCTGCTCTGGGGCGTGCGCAACCGCGACGAGGAGCCGGAGGTGCTGCCGCCCATGCAGCCGCGCGGCGGCTTGCAGCCCTAGCCGACGCGCGGCAAGCTACGCTGCCAGGCGCGTGGAGCGCGCCGGGCCAGAAAGCTTCGGGGGGCGACATGGCGGCACTTCTTTCCAATTTCCGCAACACCATCATCCTGAGTTTGGTGCTGGCGGGCGTGATGATCTACTGCTTCGGCGCCAACGCGCCCGGCGGGTTCGACGCGATGTTCTGGCAGGCGGTGTTCCGCTGGATGCACATCGGGTTCGGCATCCTGTGGATCGGGCTGCTCTACTACTTCAACTTCGTGCAGATCCGGGTGATGCCGGACATCCCGGCCGAGCTGAAGCCGGCGGTGTCCAAATATGTCGCGCCCGAGGCGCTCTTCTGGTTCCGCTGGGCGGCGCTGTTCACGGTGCTGGCGGGCCTGGGCCTGCTCATCCTGCGCGGCCACGGCTATGCGGTCGAGGTGCTGAGCTTCGGCCTGGCGGGCGGATACACGCCGGCCAGCGACGGCGGCTTCGCCCTGATGGGCGTCGGGGTCTATCTGGCGCTGATCATGTTCCTGAACGTCTGGGGGGTGATCTGGCCGAACCAGAAGATCGTCCTCGGCATCAAGGAAGCCGACGCGGACGCCAAGGCCAAGGCCGGGCGCATCGCCATGCTGGCCTCGCGCACCAACACCTTGCTGTCGCTGCCGATGCTGACGGCGATGGCCATGTACCAGACGCTGTTCGGCTGACTTGGACGGCGCGGCGGACGATCTCGACGAGCTGATCCGCCGCGTCGATCCGGACCGCTGGCTCTCCAGCCGGTTCATCGGCGATGCGGTCGCGCGCGCGGACGTGATCGCCCTCTACGCCTTCGACCACGAGACCGGCCGCGCCCCGCGCACGGCCTCCAATCCGCTGGTCGGCGAGATGCGCCTGGTCTGGTGGCGCGAGGTGCTGGAGGAGATCGCCGGGTGCGGGCGCGTGCGTGCCCACCCCGGCGCCGAGGCGCTGGCGCGCGCGGTGCGCGGCGCTGGCCTGCCGCTGGCTCCGCTGGAGCGGATGATCGACGCCCGCTATCGCGAACTGGACCCGGCGCCGCTGACCGCCGGGGAGGCGGCCGAACTCGCGCGGGATACGGCCGGGGCGGTCGCGGGCCTGGCGGCGCTGCGGCTCGACACGGGCGCCGACGCCGCCGATGCCGAACCGGCCGGCGCGGCCTGGGCGCTCAGCCGCCGGGGCGCCGAGGCGCAAGGGCTGTTGCGCGAGGCGGCCGACAAGGCTCGCGCGCTCCCCGCCGCCGCTTTTCCCGCCGTGGCTCATGCGACGCTGGCACGCAGCTATCTCGCGGGCCAAGCGCCATCCGAGCTCTGGAAGAGACTCAGGCTGGTGACCGCCGTCGCCCGCGGCCGAATTTGACCAAGGCGATCCTTCTCCCCCTGCGGGAGAAGACCCTCCCGGCGAAGCCGGTCGGATGAGGGGTCGAAGATCATCGACGCCTCAAAATCGGATCGGCCGGGCGCGGGCTCAGTGATCTGGGAAACCCTTCATCCGGCGCTCCGCGCCACCTTCTCCCGCAAGGGGAGAAGGACCCCGCGCTCTACTCCGCCGCCTGAACCGCCCGCTCGCCCAGCCAGCCGCCGAGGTCGGCCAGCGCCCGCTCGCCGATCATCAGCTTCTTGGCCCGGCCGCCTTCCTTGCGGCCCAGCCGGCGGCCCTCGGCGTCGCGCTTCGGCTGCTCCATCGGCGGCAGGAGGCCGTAGTTGATGTTCATCGGCTGGAACGAGCCGCCGCCGGCGTCCAGGTGCCCGCCGGTGATGTGGCCGACCAGCGCGCCCAGCGCCGTCGTCGCCGGCGGCGCGTCCAGCGGCCTGCCCAGCCGCTCGGCCGCCGCCAGCCGCCCGGCGATCAGGCCGATGGCGGCGCTCTCCACATAGCCCTCGACCCCCGTCACCTGCCCGGCGAAGCGCAGGCGCGGCATGGCCTTCAGCCGCAGCTGGCCGTCGAGCAGCCGCGGGCTGTTCAGGAAGGTGTTGCGGTGCAGCCCACCGAGCCGGGCGAACACCGCCTTCTCCAGCCCCGGGATGGTGCGGAAGATCTCCGTCTGCGCCCCGTGCTTCAGCTTGGTCTGGAACCCCACCATGTTCCACAGCGTGCCCAGCGCATTGTCCTGCCGCAGCTGCACGACCGCGTAAGCCTTCTCGTCCGGCCTGTGGGCGTTGGTCAGCCCCACCGGCTTCATCGGCCCGTGCCGCAGGGTCTCGCGCCCTCGCTCGGCCATCACCTCGATCGGCAGGCAGCCGTCGAAGTAGGGCACATGCTCCCAGTCCTTGAACTCCGACTTCGGCCCGGCCAGCAGGGCGTCGATGACCGCCTCGTACTGGTCCTTGTCCATAGGGCAGTTGATGTAGGCCGCCGCATCCCCGCCCGGCCCCGGCTTGTCGTAGCGCGACTGGCGCCACGCCACGTCCATGTCGATGGACTCGAAGTTCACGATCGGCGCGATGGCGTCGAAGAACGCGAGCTGCCCCTCGCCGGTCAGGTCCAGCACCGCCTGCGCCAGGTCGGGGGAGGTGAGGGGGCCGGTGGCGACGATCGCGCTGTCCCACTCCGCCGGCGGCAGGCCGGCGACCTCGCCACGCTCCAGCGTCACGTTGGGATGCGCCAGCAGCCGCGCCGTCACCGCCTGCGAAAAGCCGTCGCGGTCGACCGCCAGCGCCCCGCCGGCCGGCACCTGATGGGCGTCGCCGCAGGCCATGATGATCGAGCCGCAGCGCCGCATCTCGGCGTGCAGCAGCCCGACCGCATTGCCCGTCCAGTCGTCCGCCCGGAAGGAGTTGGAGCACACCAGCTCGGCCAGCCCGTCGGTCTGGTGCGCGTCGGTGCCACGCACCGGGCGCATCTCGTGGATCACCACCGGCACGCCGGCCTCGGCGATCTGCCAGGCGGCCTCCGACCCGGCGAGGCCGCCGCCGACGACGTGGATGGGGGTGAGGGACATGGGGAACTCGGAAACCAACGGGCGGCCCCTATAGCACACCCTCGCCCGGTGTTGGCGCGGCGACGAAATCGGGCGTAGCGTCGCCTGAGGGCGAAAACGGGGGGCGATCTATATGGGACAGATCGACGTCGGTCGCGCGGCCACCGCCGGGTTCGGCGTGATCGCGCGCAACCCGCTGGCGGTGCTGGTGTGGGGGCTGGTGTTCTTCGCCCTCACCATCCTGCCGCTCATCCTGACCTATGGGGCCATCGGCCCGGCCTTCGCCGAGTTCATCCAGAACACGCCCTCGGATGGAGGCGAGCCTGACCTGTCGGCGGTGATGCGCTTGCAGGGGCAGATGATGGCGGCCAACGCCCTGACTCAGCTGGGGCAGATGGCCGCGCAGGTGCTGTTGATGTGCGCCATTTTCCGGGCGGTGCTGCGCCCGCAGGACAGCAGCTTGTTCTATCTGCGCCTCGGCAAGGGCGAGCTGATGGCCGGGCTGATGCTGCTGTTTATCGGCGTGCTTGTCTTCATGGGGGTCTTCGGCGCGGTGCTGATCGGGGCGATCGTCGTCGCCGGCGCGGCCGCTGCGTCGACGGAAACCGCGGTGGTGCTGGGGATCGTCGGCGTTCTGGCGCTGATCGTCGGCGGCGTCTGGCTGGCGCTGCGCCTCTCGCTCGCGCCGGTGATGAGCTTCGCCCAGCAGGGCTTTCCCCTGGTCGAGGCCTGGAAGCTCACTCAGGGCAAGGTCGGCTCGCTGTTTCTCGTTGGCCTGTTGATGGTGCTCATCGTGGTGACCCTGGAAATGGTGGTCTTCGGCGCCCTGATCGGCGGCGCCATCGCCGCCATCGCCGGCGCCTCGCTAAACGAGGCGGCGCTGCAGGCGTTCTTCGCCCAGCCGGTCAGCGCCTGGTCGATGCAGATCCTGCCCTGGGTGCTCGGCGGCGGCCTTGTCATCTCGCTGCTGGGCGGGGTCTTCACCACCCTGGCCAGCGCGCCCTGGGCCGCGGCCTACCGCGACCTGGCGCCGCCTACCGACGACGAGACCGCCGCCACCTTCGCCTGACGGGCGCGCTCCCTTGCGCGGGCGCTCGTGGCGCCCTTAACCTGCCCCGGCTGAGGGGATCGGGTATGGCGAGTTTTTCCGCGACGGACGCGGCGTTCGAGGGGTTTCGGCTGACCCGCGAGCAGCCCAGGACCCTGTTCATCTGGGCCGGGTTCAACCTGGTCGTCAGCGTGCTCAGCCTGATCCTGATGGAGAGTTTCGGCGACTCCTACCTGCAATCGATGACCGCGCTGGAGCAGGCCGGCGCGAACGCCGATCCCGAACAGACCCTGCAGCTGGTGCAGAACCTGACCGTGGCCTCGCTTCCCTGGCTGGCGCTGTCGCTGATCATCCAGGCCATGCTGGGCGCGGCGGTCTACCGGGCGGTGCTTCGCCCGGCCGAAAAGGGCGTCGGCTATCTCAAGCTGGGCGGCGACGAAGCCCGCCTGGTGGGGCTTTCGCTGATCTATCTGGTGTTGTTCGTCGTCGGCCTGTCGGCGGTGGTCATCGTCGCCAGCCTTGTCGTCACCCTGGCGGGCCGGGCGGTGGGCGGGAGCGTCGCGGCCCTGGTGGGCGCCGGGGTCGGGCTCTTTGTCAGCGGCCTGATCATCTATGTGATCGTGCGGCTCTCGCTCGCGGGCGTCGTGACCTTCGCCCGGCGCAGGATTTCGGTGTTCGGATCCTGGCCGCTCACCCGCGGGCAGTTCTGGAGCATGACCGGCGCCTATGTGCTCACCCTGGCCTCGGTCATCGTGGTGATGCTGCTGTCGGTGATCATCTTCATGGTGATCGCCGCGATCCTGACCGGCGGCAACCTGGCGGCCGTCGGGGCGATGTTCACGCCGGGGTCGTCGCTGACCGCCTACCTGTCGCCGGCGATGATCGCCTACATCGTCTTCGCCGCCTTGCTGAACGCGGTCTACTACGCCGCGATCTTCGCGCCGCACGCGGTGATCTACCGCGCCCTGACCGGCGACGGCCAGGCCGAGGTGTTCAGCTAGGCCGCGTCCTAAGCCGCCGCGCTCGGGCGCGCCGTGGCGCGCGCATGCCACGCCTTCAGGTGCTCGAACCCGTCGAGGATCGGCAGGCCGATCCAGTCGGCGAAGTCGACGGTCGAGAGCAGGCAGATGTCGGCCATCGAATAGCTGTCCAGGGCCAGGAACTCGCGCCCGGCGAGCTCACGGTCCAGCCACTTCTGCGCGCCGGCGTAGGTCTCCCTGTTGCTCTCGCCGAAGTCGGTGAACTGCTTGAGCAATGCGGCCGTGCGCGGGTGGGCGTGGCGCCAGAACATGCCGACCGGCGTCATCACCGCGAACTCGACCCGCCGCACCCACTGGTCGACCAGCGCCTTCTCCACCGTCGTCGCGCCGAACAGCGGCGGCTCGGGGTGGGTTTCCTCGAAGTAGCGGCAGATGGCGACCGTCTCGGAGATCGTCGTCCCGTCGTCCAGTTCCAGCGTCGGCAGCTGGCCCAGCGAGTTCTTGGCGCGGAACTCCGGCGACTTGTGCTCGCGCTTCAGCATGTTGACCGGCGTCTCGGGCAGGTCGACGCCCTTCTCGGCCAGGAAGATGCGCACCCGGCGCGGGTTCGGCGCCGGCATCGGCGCGCCGTAGAGCTTCATGGAGACCTCCCGTTTGCGGGCAGCCTTAGAGGCGGCGGCGAACCCCGCCAAGTGCGGCGTTCAGCAGGCGACCAGCCCGCCGCAGCGTTTGGCGGCCACCTCATTGTCGCGGCTGAACTTCTCCATATCCGCCTGGTCGGCGCGGCGGCGCGACTCCCACTGGCTGGCGGTGGCGCAGACGCGGCTGGGGATGCGGCTGACGCCGGTGCGCTGCACGCGGCAGATCACCTTCTCCTTCGGCGGCGGTGCGGCGGCGGGCTGCTCGGTCTGAGAAGCCTGGGGTTCGGGCGGCGGCGCATCGGCCGGCGTCTGGGTCAGCAGCGCCAGAGCGGCGAGCGCGACGATCATGCGAAGGTCCTCCTCCTGGAATGATCGCCGAGCACGCCCGATCCGCCACTCGTCAGGCGTTGACCAGCGTCTTCGCCCGGGCCTTGCCGTGGCGCGCCGCGTGCTTTTCCAGCAGCTCGGCGAGGTAGCGCCCCGTCCAGCTCTTCTTGTTGGCCGCCACCTGCTCGGGCGAGCCGACGGCCACCACCTCGCCGCCGCCGTCGCCGCCCTCGGGGCCGAAGTCGATCAGCCAGTCGGCGGTCTTCACGACATCCAGGTTGTGCTCGATCACCACCACCGTGTTGCCCTGGTCGGCCAGCTCGTGCAGCACCTCCAGCAGCTTCTTGGTGTCCTCGAAGTGCAGCCCCGTGGTCGGCTCGTCGAGGATGTAGAGCGTCTTGCCCGTCGCCCGCCGCGACAGCTCCTTGGAGAGCTTCACCCGCTGCGCCTCGCCGCCGGAAAGCGTGGTGGCCGGCTGGCCGACCTTCACATAACCCAGGCCCACCCGCTTCAGGGTCTCCATCTTGTCGCGGATCGACGGCACGGCCTTGAAGAAACT
>JADZBR010000374.1 GCA_020852035.1 Caulobacteraceae bacterium | reverse complement strand
GCGAGGACGCCGCCGCGTCGTGGCGCGATCACGGGGCGGTGGTGATCGCGCCGCTGGACGCCTCGCCCGCGCTGGTCGACCTGATCGCCCCCGAGCACGTCGAGTTCGCCGTCGAGGCGCCCGAGCGCCTGGCGGACCAGGTGCGCCACGCCGGCGCGATCTTCCTCGGCCGCCACACGCCGGAGGCGATCGGCGACTATGTGGCCGGCTCCAACCACGTGCTGCCGACCAGCCGGGCGGCGCGGTTCTCCTCGGGCCTTTCGATCTACGACTTCATCAAGCGCACCTCGATCGTGCGCTGCGACCCGGCCTCGTTCGCCATCCTCGGGCCGCACACCGCGGTGCTGGCCGAGGCCGAGGGCCTGCCGGCGCACCAGCGCTCGGCGGCGATCCGGCTTAGTCCTTCTCCCCTTGCGGGAGAAGGTGTCGCCGCAGGCGACGGATGAGGGGTCTCGCAGACCCTTCAACAAGCGCCCGGCCTATCCGCTTTCGCAGCGGCGATGATCTTCGACCCCTCATCCGGCGCTTCGCGCCACCTTCTCCCGCAAGGGGAGAAGGGGTTAGTAACGGCGCAGGATGAGCGCCGCCGCCAACCACCGCCTGCAGAGCGTGCAGCTCGACGAGCAGTCGCTCGGGGCGGCTTCGCGCGACCAGGAGCAGGAGCGGCAGATCGCCATCTTCGACCTGCTGGAGCTCAACAGCTTCCAGCCGGAGGGGGCCGAGGGCGGACCCTACGACCTGGCCATGTCGCTGGTCGACAACCGCCTGGTGCTCGACATCAAGGGGCCGGCCTACGAGAAGCGCCACATCCTCTCGCTCTCGCCGTTCCGCTCGGTGATCAAGGACTACTTCATGATCTGCGAGAGCTATTACGACGCTATCCGCAACGCCACGCCCCAGCAGATCGAAACCCTCGATATGGGCCGGCGCGGCCTGCACAACGAAGGCTCGGACCTGCTCCGCCGGCGGCTGGAAGGCAAGGTGACGGTGGACGTCGACACCTCGCGCCGGCTCTTCACCCTGATCTGCGCGCTGCACTGGCGGGGCTGATGGCCGAGCTCCCGGGGGCGGTGCTCTTCGCCTGCAACTTCAACCGCGTCCGCTCGGCGATGGCCGAGGCGCTGATGAAGCGCGCGTTCGGCACGGCGGTCTATGTCGACAGCTGCGGGCTCAGGCCCCAGGACGAGCACGAGCCGCCGGACCCGTTCGTCGAGGCGGTGATGGGCGAGATCGGCGTCGAGATCGCCTCGCACAGGTCCAAGACCTTCGACGACCTGACCGACGGAAGCTTCGACGTGGTGATCTCGCTGACGCCGGAAACCCACCACCACGCGGTCGAGCTCGGCCGCAACCGCTCGACCGAGGTGGAATACTGGCCGACGCCGGATCCCACGCTTCAGGAGGGCTCGCGCGAGGCTCGGCTGGCGGCCTACCGGGCGGTGCGCGACGAGCTGTCCGAGAAGATTCTGCAACGTTTCGGCGGAGAATCGACCGTATCGGCTTGAATGCTGTATAATCGTCTGATCAACGGCTCGCGTCCGATGGTTCGGAACCACGCGGGCCGTTCTCCTATTCTCAAGGTCAGAGAGCATGCATGGCTAAGGAAGAGCTTCTCGAATTTCCCGGCGTGATCAGCGAAGTGCTGCCCAACGCCACCTTCCGCGTGAAGCTCGAGAACGACCACGAGATCATCGCCCACACCGCCGGCAAGATGCGTAAGAACCGCATCCGCGTGTCGGCTGGCGACAAGGTGGTGGTCGAGATGACGCCCTACGACCTGACCAAGGGCCGGATCACCTTCCGGGTCCGCTAAAGAGGCGGCTGGCCTCTGTCCGACGCTCCATCCCCCCGCCTGATCCTCGCCAGCGCCAGCCCGCGCCGGCTCGACCTCCTGCGCCAGATCGGCCTGGAGCCCGCCGCCGTGGCCGCCGCCGACCTCGACGTGAGCCCGCTGGCCGGCGAGACGCCGCGGCGGCTGGCGGTTCGCCTGGCGCGCGCCAAGGCGGCGGCCGTCGCAGCTGACTTCCCGGACGATGTCGTACTCGCCGCCGACACGGTGGTGGCGGTCGGCCGCCGGCTGCTGCCGAAGGCGGCCGACGCGGCGGAGGTCCGCGCCTGCCTGGCTCTGCTGTCGGGACGGGCGCACCGGGTGCTGACGGCGGTCGCCGCCGTTGCTCCTGGCGGGCGGGCGGGGGCGCGGCTGGTGGAGAGCCGGCTGCACGTCAAGCGGCTCACCGAGGCCGACATCGCGGCCTATCTGGCGTCGGGCGAGGGCGTGGGGAAGGCGGGCGGCTATGCGATCCAGGGGCTCGCGGGACGATTCGTCATGGCGCTGCAAGGCTCCTACAGCGCGGTCGTCGGGCTGCCGCTCTACGAGACCCACGCCCTGCTGACCGGCCTCGGCTGGCGCGGGCGATGAGCGAGCGCCGGTTCTTTCTGGACCAGGGCGCGGCGCAGGCGCGCGCGGTGGTGACGCTGGGCGGCCTGCCTGAGCGGCTGCTCCTCGCGCGGGACGACGAGGGCGACGACGCCGGGCCGCAGCTCGGTGAGCGCTACCGGGCGCGCGTGCGGCGCTTCGAGCCGTCGCTGGCCACCGCCTTCCTCGATCTGGGCGAGGGACGCGAGGCGGTGCTGGCGGCGCGGCCGGGAGAGGCGGGCGCGCGCAACGGCCAGGCGCTGACCGTCGAGATCAAGAGCGAGGCGCGGGCCGGCAAGGCCGCCGTCGCGCGGTTCCTCGAGGCGGCCGAGGGCGCGCCGGAACGGCTGGCGCCGGCCCCGTCCATCGCCGAGCAGATCGCCGCGCTGGCCCGCGGGCAGGCGGTGGAGGAGGGGCCCGCCGCCCGCGCCGCGGCCGACGAGGCCGAAGCGGCGGTGCTGCAGCCCGTCCACGGCCTGCCGGGCGGCGGATCGATCGCCGTGGAGCCGACGCGGGCGCTGACGGCCATCGACGTGGACCTGGGCGAGCGCAAGGCGGGGGAGGGCAAGCGCGCGGCGCGCCAGGCCAACCTCGCCGCCCTGGCGGAAGGCGCGCGGCTGCTGCGGCTCAAGGGACTCGGCGGCCTGGTGGTGTTCGACCTCGCCGGCCGCGGGCACGATGGTCCGGCGCTTTCGGCCGGCGCGCGCGCCGCGTTCGCCGCCGACCAGCCGGGTGTGGCGATTGGTCCCATCAGCAAGTTCGGGACGTTGGAAATCGTGTTGCCCCGCAGCATCCGGCCGCTGGCCGAGCGGCTGGGCGACGCCCTGGGCCGGCCGACGGCCGAGACCCTGGCGCACCGGCTGCTCCGCCGGATGGAGGCGGAGGCGGCGCTCTTTGGCGGCCGGCTGGAGGCCAGCGCCGCGACCGCGGTGGCCCAGGCCGCCCAGCGCCACGCCCCCGCGCTGGCCGCGCGGATCGGCGCTCGCTTTGCGATCCAGGGCGAGGCAGGCTGGCCGCTCGAGCGCCTGGAGGTGCGCCTGGCATGAGCGGCGCCTGTCCGATCTGCGGCAAGCCGGCCGCCCCGGCCTATCGGCCGTTCTGCTCCAAGCGCTGCGCCGACGTCGACCTGCAGCGCTGGTTCACCGGCGGCTACGTGGTTCCGGCGGGCGCGCAGGAAGAGGAGGAAACGCCGTCCACGCGATCCGAGGAAGACGAGGTCTGAGGGCCGCTGGACTTCGGCAGGGGCCTCTTCTATAGACCCACCTCCCCGAACGGCGGGTCCTTCGCGGCCGGTCGGCGAGCCTGGGTAGCTCAGTTGGTAGAGCAGCGGATTGAAAATCCGCGTGTCGGTGGTTCGAATCCGCCCCCAGGCACCATTCCTCCGCAACCTCACGCTGAAATGCTGCATTGCAGCGTGAAAAAACACTGATTTCTGTAACACCTCGAGGTTTGCGACATCAGATTATTGTGCGCCGCAACCATACTAAAGTTTCTATTCTTGACGATACGGCCAAGATTCAGCCTCAGGCCTTGACGGCCAAAAAAGGGGTTGCCAAAGGACAAACGCCGCAAGACTAACTTCGCGGTAATCTGGGCCTTCTCCGGAAGGTCCACGTCATTGCGCCTTCAAAACGAGCGTCCGCGTCTAGCGGCCGGTTCGTGGCGGGTCGGGCGTAGCGACTGCGTTTCCGGCGACGGGCGGGTGGAGACACTTTTCTGGCGCCGGGTTGGTTTCAATCTGGGTGGAGACGCCCCGCGACGACGACCCGTTAGGTCCTCAACAACGTGCTAGACCATTAGGAACTGGCTACAGATGCTCGAAACGAAACGAACCGCCCCCCTCCTGGCCATGATCGGCGCCCTTGCGCTCTGCGCGGCGGCCCCCGCCTTCGCCCAGGACGCCAACGCCCCGGCCGCCGATCCGGCCGCCGCCGCGGCCCCGGCCGCCGACGCCAACGCCGCCGCGGCCCCCGCGGCTGACGCCGCGGCCGCCGAACCGGTCGCCGCCGAAGAAGCGCCCGAACAGATCAAGCACGCCGGCAAGCTGACCATCGCCCAGATGTTCCTGGACGCGCAGCCGGTCGGTAAGGCCGTGCTGATCGGCCTGATGCTCGCCTCGGTCCTCTCCTGGACCGTGCTGATCACCAAGCTCGTCGAATTCAACGGTCTGTCGAAAAAGGCCGACGCCTTCCTGGAAGCCTTCCGCGGCGCCAAGTCGATCAACGACATGGGCCGGATCGCCACCAGCGAGGAGTTCGCCGGCTCGCCGCTGGCCGACATGGCCGCCGCCGCCGCGCAGGAAGTGGAGCTCTCCCGTCAGGCGGGCCTGCAGGTCGCCGGCGAGCATCGCGACTCGGTGCTGACCCGCGCCACCAACGCCGTGGGCGCCGTCCAGGCCTCGCTCGGCCGCCGCCTCTCGAACGGCATGCAGTTCCTGGCTTCGCTGGGCTCGTCCGGTCCGTTCATCGGTCTGTTCGGCACGGTGTACGGGATCATGTATTCGTTCATCGGCATCGCGAACACCAACACCACCAACCTGGCCGTCGTGGCGCCCGGCATCGCCGAAGCGCTGCTGGCGACCGCCATCGGCCTCTTCGCGGCCATCCCGGCGGTTATCTTCTACAACTACTTCCAGACCCGCATCTCCGCCTTCGGCGCGCGGACGGAAGGCTTCGTTGCGGAACTGATGAACGCCGTCTCGCGTCAGCTCGACAAGGGGGCGTAATCCCAGATGGGCGCCAAACTCTCAGGTGGGGGTGACGGCAAGTACCAGGTTGAGCAGAACCACGAGATCAATGTGACGCCCTTCGTGGACGTGATGTTGGTTCTGCTCATCATCTTCATGGTCGCGGCGCCTCTGGCCAGCGTGAACGTGAAGATCGAGCTGCCGCCCGCGGTGGCTCCGCTGGGTACGAACCCACCGAAGCCGGTCTATATTTCGATCAAGCCGGACGGCTCGACCTACATCGGTGACTTTTCCACCGATCTGGCCTCCATCGGCGACGATCTGCGCAAGAATCTGGGCGACAAGCGGAACCCGGAGAAAGAGCGGATCTTCATCCGGGGCGACAAGGAAGTGCTCTACGGCGACTTCATGGGCGTGATGAACGCGTTGCAGGACAACGGGTTCTACAGCGTGGCGCTCGTCGGCGAAGAGCAACGGGATTAGGGGGCGGCGAGCATGACTGACGCAACACCGCACCAATCGACGCCCGGCGAGATCGCGACGCACAACGTCTTCGACGCGCCGGTCAACAAGTCGGCGAACCAGGGCATCCGCATCGCGATCCTGGCCTCGCTGGTGGTGCACGCCGCGCTCGGCGTCTACCTGTGGCAGACGAAGTTCAATCCGAAGTACAAGGAGTACTCGGATGACGTGACGGACGTGCAGATCATCAAGCCGATCGCGCCGCCTCCGCCGCCGCCGAACACCCCGCCGCCGCCGCCGCCCAAGCTGCAGCCGCGCCCGCCGGTGAACGTGCCGATCGACGTGCCCACCATCCCGCCGCTGCCGGTTCCGCCGGTGCCGGATCGGATCGAGGACCCGCGTCCCCCGGCTCCGCCGCCGCCGCCGGCTCCGCCGCGCCCGACGGTGATCAACAACCCCGACTGGGCCCGCCGGCCCAGCGGCGAGGACATCGCCCGGTACTATCCGGACCGCGCCCAGCGCATGAACGTGGAGGGCTCGGCGACGATCTCCTGCACCGTGACGGTGAAGGGCTCGCTGGAGAACTGCTCGGTGATCTCGGAAAGCCCCAGCGACCAGGACTTCGGTTCGGCCGCCGTCCGGCTCTCCAGGATGTTCCGCATGCGGCCGCAGACCCGCGACGGCCAGCCCGTCGGCGGCGCCTCGGTGCGCATTCCGATCCGCTTCAACCTGCCGGACGATTGATCGGTCGGGACCGACGACGACAAGGACGCCCCGGAGAGCGATCTCCGGGGCGTTTTTCGTCGGGAGGTCTCAGGCCCGGTGCAGCTCGCCGACCGCCGCCGCCAGGCTGTCGCCGGCGCGCCCGGCGTGTCCAGGCCGCCGCATCGGCTTGATCGCCGCCGGGTCGGCGACTAGAAGCTTCCTCCTTCGCGATGCGCGCCGCCCTAGCTCAGTTGGTTAGAGCGCCAGATTGTGGCTCTGGAGGTCTCCCGTTCGATCCGGGAGGGCGGTACCATCGCGAAGGAGGCGGACGTCCATCGGGACGAGCCCAGGTAAGCGGCGACCGCCGCCGAGGTCATGGAATACCAACTCGCCTCGAAGGGTTCGTCGTAGTCGTCTTTCCACCCCTCGGGCGTGCTTTCGCCTAGCCTTTCAGGAAGCCGCGGATCGCGGCGGCGAAGGACTCGGGCGCGTCATAGGGCACGCCGTGACCCGCGTCGGCGATGGTCACGAGGGACGCCCGCGGGATCGTCGCCACCATTCGCTCGGCGATCTCCGGGGACAGGATGTCCGAGCGCGCGCCGCGCACGACGAGCGTCGGCGCGACGATGTTTTCGCAAGATCGCCAGACCCCGGCGGATTCCGGCACGCGAAGCGTACCTGGGCGACGCAGCGCGCGGTCGTAGCGATAGGTCCAGCGGCCGTCGTCTGTCCTCATCAGGCCCTGATAGCAACGCTCGCGATGAAGGGCCGCCGGGGGGACGCCGTTCTCGGCCCGGGCGACCGCGAAGGCCGCGTCCCGGGTTTCAAAGACGTCGCCGGCCGTCACGTTCGAGCGGATGCGAGCGGCGCCGGCCGGCGCCATCTCCGGACCGATATCGACCACCACGCAGGCGGTCAGCACCGATGGGCGAAGGCCGGCGTAGATGGTCGCGACCAGCCCGCCGAAGGACAGGCCCAGCAGGGCGACGCGCTCCAGGCCAAGGGCCTGTACGAACGCCTGGACATCCCCGACCCTGTCGTCGGCGCCGTATCGGTCCGCCGGGGCCCAGTCCGTTTCGCCGTGCCCCCGCAGGTCGAGCGCGAGCACGCGATAGCGATCGGTCATCGCTTCCGCGAGCGGGTCCCAGGAGCGTGCGTGGCCGGTGAAGCCGTGCAGCAGGAGCAGGGCAGGGGCGTCGACGTCCCGGCGCGACGGCCAGTCGCGGTAGTGGAAGCGCAGGCCGTCAATCTCGACAAGTTCGTCGCGGACAGGAGGGGCGGTTGTCATGATCGACGGATAGCGCCCCGCCGTCATGCGCGACTAGCCGTCTGTTCGCTTACGGACTGTGCGGCTTTTTGTACGCTTCAGGTGGCCCAGAGCGCCTGATCCTGGGCGCCGACGTGGGCGACGAAGGCCCTGAGCGGCGCCGGCGTGTGGCGGGCGCCGTGGTAGCAGAGGACCGGCCCCGAAAAGGACTGCCACCAGGGCTCGAGCACCGGAACAAGGGCGCCGGCCTCGAGCTGGGGGCGCAGCACGTCGGCGAAGGTGTAGATCAAGCCGCAGCCGGCCACCGCGGCGGCGACGCGGAGCTCGATCGAAGGCGTGATCAGCGGGCCGGAGGGCGTTACGCGGAGCGTTCGCCGGCCCTGCTCGAACTCCCACACCACCATGACCCCGCTCGGCAGCCGGTGGCCGATCAGGCGATGCTCTGTCAGGGCGTTGGGGTGTCGCGGCTCGCCGTGGCGCTCCAGATAGGCCGGCGCCGCGGCCGCGACCAGCCGCTGCACGGGCGGGCCGATGGGAACGGCGATCATGTCGCCGGCCACCCGCTCCTGATACCGGATCGCCGCGTCGAAGCCGCCCTCGATGATATCGACGACGTTGTCGTCCACGACCACCTCGACCCGGACGTCCGGATGACGCGAGATGAAGTCGGGCAGGATCCTCGGAAGGACGTAGCGGGCGGCTATGCCCGCGACCGAGAGCCGCAGGGGGCCCCGGGGCGACGCCTCGTCGTCGTGCAGCGCCCCGACGGCCTCGTTGATGAGATCGAACGCCGGCCCGACGCCGCCGAGCAGCCGACGCCCGGCGTCCGTGGGCATGACGCCGCGCGTGCTGCGGTTCAGGAGGCGCAGGCCCAACCGGTCTTCCAGGCGGCGAACCACGTCGCTCACCGTCGACGCCGGCAGACCCAGCCGCTGGGCCGCGGGGCGAAAGCCGCCGGCCTCCACCACGGCGGCGAACATCCGGATGTCGTCGAGGCTGGGCGGTGGCAAGGGCGCGCTCGCGTCGGTGGCCAGGTCGAGCCGGACCTTCCGGCGGCGTGGGACAAGCCGTCAAGCCTGGTGTGCGGCTCTCCGTACGGTCCGTAAGCGAATGAACGGCTAGCTGCGCGCTCCCGCCCTGGCATAGATCTCTCGCGCGGCCTTGATCGAACCTGTTTGTGACGGCCGCGTCAAGGACAGGATTTTGCCATGAAGGCATTGATATTATTTGGAGAATACTCGAATCTATGAGTACGGATAGGCCAGGTCTGGCTCTGATCACGGGCGCATCGTCCGGTATCGGCCGGGAATTCGCGCTGCAACTGGGTCGCGAAGGTTGCGACCTGATCGTCGCGGGCCGGCGCCGCGAGCGGCTCCAGGACCTCGTCGAACGCCTGCCGGAGGTCGCCGTCCGGCCCCTGGTCGGGGATCTGGGCGCCCAGGGCGGGCTGGCGGCGATCGTCGCGGCCTGCGCCGGCGAACCGCTCGATCTTCTCGTGAACAACGCCGGTGTCTCGCACTACATGTCGTTCCTCGACCTTCCGCCGGAGAAGCTGACCGAGGTCCTTCAGGTCAAGGTCGTGGCGCCGACCAGCTTGGCGCACGCCGCCGCGCCGGGGATGGTCGCCAGAGGCGGCGGCGCGATCGTCAATGTCGCGGGAATGCTGGCGTTTGGAGGCGCGGCCCCCCTCGGCCCGGCGCCGGGCCGCGCGGCCGATGTCTCCACCCTGGCCGATCTCGTCGCCTTTTCGCAGGCCCTGCACGAGGAGTTCGGGGCGCGAGGGCTGCGCGTGCAGGCGCTCTGCCCCGGCATCGTCGCCACCGAATTCCACGAGCGTCAGGGCATGGACCTGAGCGCGTTCCCGCGCATGTCGGCGCACGAGGTGGTCGCCGCGAGCCTCAAGGGGTTGCGGCTTGAGGAAGTCGTCTGCGCCCCTGGCGTCCCGCGGCGACAGCTTCTCGACGACGTCTTCGCCGCGAATCTCGCCGCGTTCGGTGAACAGTCTCCCGAACTGGCGCCGCGCTATCGCTGATCGCCGACGGCATCCGCCGCGCCGCGCGCTTTCGTCGGGCAAGTATCCCCTTGCAGAACGGTGTTCCGGTCCGCCATGTGAATCCCACAAGCGCGAAGAAAAAGCGGGGGAGGTGAACGTGGGCTGGAACTTCGGGGACATTCTGGATGCCGTCGAGGGCGTCCTGCCGCAGGATTCACCGGCGTTCATCCACGGTGATCGGACGATCAGCCTCGGCGAGGCCCGCCAGGCGACCAACAACATGGCCCGCGCCCTGATCGCCCGCGGCGCGGTCCCCGGCGACAAGATCGCCATCTACATGCGCACTCGGCCGGAATACCTGATGGCGGTCGCCGCCGGCTGGAAGGCGCGGCTGACCCACGTCAACGTCAACTACCGCTACACCCCCGAGGAGGTCTGGTACATCTTCGACAACTCCGACGCCCAGACGGTGGTCTACGCCTCGGAGTTCCGCGACGCGGTCGCCCAGATCCGCCCGCGCCTGCCGGGCGTGAAGACCTGGGTCGAGGTGAGCTCCGACGGCAAGGTCGCCGATTTCGCCGAACGCTTCGAGGATCTCGCCGCCGAGGGCAATGGCGGGCCGCTCGACATCCAGCGCTCCGGCGACGACCAGTTCTTCATCTACACCGGCGGCACCACCGGCATGCCCAAGGGCGTGATGTGGGCGCACAACGACCTGCGCGAGATCACCTTGGCGGCCGCCCGCCGCATGGGGCCGGTGCCGGAGACCCTGGAGGCGCTGGCCGAGCATGCGCGCAACATCGGGCCGCAGGGCCGCGTGCTGCCGGCGCCGCCGCTGATGCACGGCACGGGCCTGCTGACCGGCATGGGGGTGATGATGACCGGCGGGACGGTGATCACCCTGGAGGGCGCGGCCTTCGACGCCGAGGAGTTGCTCGACAACGTCGACCGGCATAAGCCGCAGATGCTGGTGATCGTCGGCGACAGCTTCGGCAAGCCGATCCTCAATGCGCTGAACGACAATCCGGGGCGGTGGGACGTCTCGTCGGTGGCGATGATCGTCTCCTCGGGCGTGATGTGGTCGCAGGAGGTCAAGCAGGGGCTTTTGGAGCATATGCCGGCCGCCATCCTCTCGGACGCCTTCTCCTCCTCCGAGGCGCTGGGCATGGGCCAGTCGATGATGGCCAAGGGCATGGAGGTGCAGACCGCCAAATTCGCCATCGGCGAGCGCTGCCGCGTGTTCGACGAGGACGACAATCCGGTCGAGCCCGGCTCCGGCGTGCCCGGCATCATCGCCATCGGGCCGCCGAACCCGGTCGGCTACTACAAGGACGAGGAGAAGACCGCCCGCACCTTCCGCACCATCGGCGGGGTGCGCTACTCGATCCCCGGCGACTGGTGCATCGTCGAGCCGGACGGCACCCTGACCCTGCTCGGCCGCGGCAACGCCTGCATCAACACCGCCGGCGAGAAGGTCTTCCCCGAGGAGGTCGAGGAGGCGTTGAAGACCCACCCCTCCGTCGAAGACGCCCTGGTGGTCGGCCTGCCCGACGAGAAGTGGGGCCAGGCGGTGACCGGCGTGGTCACGCTGAGCGCCGGCGCCGACCTCGACGAGGCGGCGCTCCGGACCCATGTCCGCGCCGCCCTGGCCGGCTACAAGACCCCCAAGCGCATCGTCGTCGCCGACCGCGATATCCGGGCGGCCAACGGCAAGGCCGACTATCCGGCCGCGCGCGCCAGCGCCGAGGCGCAGCTGGCCTGACCGGGCCGGCCGCGAGTTTGGGGGACACGATGGCGCAAAATCCGCAAGGCGCGTCGCATCGCCGGATCCTGGCCGCCAGCCTGGTGGGCACGGCGGTCGAGTTCTACGACTTCTACATCTACGCCACCGCCGCCTCGCTGGTGTTCGGCAAGCTGTTCTTCCCGTCGAGTTCGCCCTCGGCGCAGCTGATGAACGCCTATGCGACCTTCGCCATCGCCTTCTTCGCCCGGCCGGTGGGGGCGGCCTTCTTCGGCCACTTCGGCGACCGGCTGGGACGCAAGTCGACCCTGGTCGCCTCGCTGATGCTGATGGGCGGCTCGACGGTCGCCATCGCCTTCCTGCCGACCTACCACATGGCTGGATGGATCGCGCCGCTGCTGCTGTGCGTGCTGCGGTTCGGGCAGGGATTCGGGCTCGGCGGCGAGTGGGGCGGGGCGGCCCTCTTGGCGGTGGAGAACGCCCCGCCGGGCTGGCGGGCGCGCTTCGGCATGTTCCCGCAGCTGGGCGCGCCGGTGGGCTTCATCGCCGCCAACGGCCTCTTCCTGCTCATCGGCGTGTTCCTGACGCCGGCCCAGTTCGAGGAGTGGGGCTGGCGCATCCCATTCCTGCTCAGCGTGGTGCTGGTCGGCGGCGGCCTGTGGGTGCGGCTGAAGATCAGCGAGACCCCGGCCTTCACCGCCGCGATGAAGGAAGCGCCGCCGGCCAGGGCGCCGTTGGGCGAGCTGCTGCGGCTGCATCCGCTGACCACCCTGGCGGGCACCTTCGCGGTGGTGGCCTGTTTCGCCGTCTTCTACCTCTCGACCGCCTTCGCCCTCGGCTATTGCGTCACCAATCTCGGCTACAGCCGCGAGACCTTCCTCGGCGTGCAACTGGCGGCCATCGGGTTCATGGCCGCCGGCATCGTC
>JADZBR010000373.1 GCA_020852035.1 Caulobacteraceae bacterium | reverse complement strand
GCACCTGACCGGTCCGCGCCCTTCTTGCATTCCGCGCCGTCTCTGCCAGCCTTCCGCCATGACTGCGATGCTCACTGGCCGCTGCCTTTGCGGGGCCGTCCGCTTCGAGGCGATCGGGCCGCCGAAGTGGACCGGCTACTGCCACTGCGAGAGCTGCCGGCGACACACCGGCGCGCCGGTCTCGGCCTATGCGGGCTTCGAACGCGAGGCGGTGTCCTGGCCGTCGGACCAGCCCGTCCGGCACGCCTCGTCGGCGGGCGTGTTTCGCGGGTTCTGCGCCAGGTGCGGTTCGACCCTGACCTACGAGGGCGAGCGCTGGCCGACCGAAGTTCACCTGCACGCCGGCGCCTTCGACGATCCCGCGGCCGTCCCGCCGCAGGGCGAGGTCCACACCGAAGAGCGGATCGCCTGGCTGCATCTGGCCCTGCCCGCCCGCGACGGCTGACCTTCTCCACAGCCGGCCACTCTTCTGTTAGTGTTCTGTCTTCGTTCATGGCCGACATCCGCGTCGGCGACGCTGCGTTAGTCTATTCGTAACTCATGGCCGTCCTCGTCCCCGCGCTCGACCTTCGCCCGCCCGCCGGCGATCCGGAACCCGCCCGACAGCCCAACAACATCGAGGCCGAACAGGCGCTGCTGGGCGCGCTGCTCTACGACAACTCGGCCTATGAGCGACTGGGCGACAACCTGCAGAGCCGCCACTTCTACGAGCCGTTCCACGGCCGCCTTTTCGAGGCGGTCGAGAGCTACATCCGCAAGGGCCAGCTGGCCGAGCCGATCCTGATCGCCGAGCAGTTCCAGCGCGACCCGGCCTTCGAGCAACTGGGTGGCGTGCGCTATCTCGCCGACCTGGTGGACCGCGCCCCGCCGGCCGTCAACGCGCCGGACTATGCGCGGGCGATCTACGACCTCGCCCTGCGCCGCGACCTGATCCGTATCGGCGGCGAGATCTCCACCGACGCCTCGACTCCCGACCTCGACCGCTCGGCGCGGGACCAGATCGAGAGCGCCGAGCAGCAGCTCTACGCCCTGGCCGAGACCGGCGGCGTCTCGCAGGGGTTCGTCAACTTCGCCGACGCCCTGCGTGGCGCGGTGGAGATGGCGGCGGAGGCGCACAACCGTGACGGCGGCCTGGCGGGCCTCTCCACCGGCCTCGTCGACCTCGACCAGAAGCTCGGCGGCCTGCACCCCTCCGACCTGATCATCCTCGCCGCGCGCCCGTCGATGGGGAAGTCGTCGCTGGCCGCCAACATCGGCTTCCATGTCGCGCGCCACTACGCCTGGGAGCCGCAGCCGGACGGCGGCCGCAAGACCGTCAACGGCGGGGTGGTCGCCTTCTTCTCCCTGGAAATGAGCGCCGAGCAGCTGGCCATGCGTATGCTCGGCGAAGCCTCCGGCGTCTCCTCCGACCGGGTCCGCAAGGGCGAGATCGACGCCCTGGAGTTCGGCCGGGTGCGCGACGCGGCGCTGGAGATTCAGGAGTCGCCCTTCTTCATCGACGACACCGGCGGCATCTCGCTGGCCAAACTGGTGGCTAGAGCCCGGCGCCTGAAGCGCACCACGGGCCTCGACCTTTTGATCATCGACTACCTGCAGCTGATCACCGCCAACGACGGGCGGAGCGACAACCGCGTGCAGGAGGTGAGCGCCATCACCCAGGGCCTCAAGGCTTTGGCCAAGGAGCTGCACATCCCGGTGATCGCGCTGGCCCAGCTCTCTCG
Organism: Caulobacteraceae bacterium; assembly: GCA_020852035.1. Lineage (GTDB taxonomy): Bacteria > Pseudomonadota > Alphaproteobacteria > Caulobacterales > Caulobacteraceae > Phenylobacterium. Next base: position 1,725 of record JADZBR010000373.1, on the reverse strand, counting down.
TCAGGTCGAGAACCGCGAGGACAAGAAGCCCCAGCTCGCCGACCTGCGCGAATCCGGCTCCATCGAGCAGGACGCCGACGTGGTGATGTTCATCTTCCGCGAGGAATATTACCTCAGCCGCACCGAGCCGCGCGAAGGCACCCCTGAGCACCTCACCTGGCAGGAGGAGATGGACAAGGTCGCCGGCCAGGCCGAGGTGATCATCGGCAAGCAGCGCCACGGCCCGATCGGCAACATCAAGCTGTCGTTCAACGCCGACCTGACCAAGTTCGGCAACCTGGCGCGCGAAGGCCGCTACGAGCCGCGCTAGCGGCCGCCATCCGAGCGCGCCGCCTAGCGGCGCGAGACCTGGCTTGCTAGGCAGCCCCCGTGTCGCAAGCCCGCCTGACCATCGACCTCGACGCCCTGGCGCGCAATTTCCGCACCCTCGCGGGTTGGGCGCAAGGCGCCGAAGTCGCGCCGGTGCTGAAGGCGGACGCCTACGGCCTGGGGGCCGCGCCGGTGGCGCGCAGGCTGACGCGGGAGGGTGCGCGCAGATTCTATGTCGCCCGGCTGAGCGAGGGCGAGGCCCTGCGCGCGGCGCTCGGCCCGGGTCCGCAGGTGCTGGTGCTCGACGGGCTGACCCCCGGCGACGAGCGCCGCATGTCGGCCGCATCGCTGACGCCGGTGCTGTTGAGCCTGGCCCAGGTGGATCGCGCCCGCGCCTGGAAGGGGCCGGCCGTGCTGCACGTCGACACCGGCATGAACCGCTCGGGCCTGACGGTCGGCGAGCTGGGCGATCTGGACCTGACCGGCCTGAACCTGCGCGGCCTGCTCAGTCACCTCGGCTCGGCGCACGATCCGGCCGATCCGCGCAACGCCCTGCAGCTCGAGCGGCTGACCGCGGCGAAGGCGCGCTTGCCGAACCTGCCGACGAGCCTCGCCGCCTCGGCCGGCGCGGCGCTCGGCCCGGCCTTCCGGTTCGACCAGGTGCGGCCAGGGGTCAGCCTGTTCGGCGGCGGCCCCGAAGAGCGGCCGGACGCGCGGCTCGACACCGTCGCGACCCTGACCGCGCCGGTCGTCAACGTGCGCCATGTCGAAGCCGGCGAGCTGATGGGCTACGGCTCGCGCCGCCGGGCCGAGCGGCCGATGCGGCTGGCGATCGTGGCGGCCGGCTACGCGGATGGGATCATCCGCCGCGCGGGCGGCGGCGGCAGGGCCTGGCTGGCCGGCGCGCTACGGCCGGTGGTGCTGGTCAACATGGACCTGAGCGCCATAGAGATCGGCGCGGCGGCGGTGTCTGAGGGGGATGAAGCCGAGCTTCTCGGGCCGCACGTCCCGCTGGACGATCTGGCGGCCTGGGCGGGCACGGTGGCCCATGAAATCCTCGTCCGGCTCAGCCCACGGGCCGAACGGATCTACCTCGGCGCGGCCTAGCCGCGGGCCAGACCTTCCAGCCGGGCGAAGTTCACCGCCGTCACGGCCGCCTTCAAGTCGCCGATGGTGGCGCCGTTGTCGCCCTCGGCCTGGACCATGAAGCGGTCGGCGACCATCACGCCGTATTCGCCGTGGCCGGAGTTGCGATCGAACTCTTCCATCGTCATGCGGCCATTGACCTTGCCGACCTTCTCGTAGCGCCCGTCGCTCTCGTTGGAGGAGTTGACGTTGAAGGCCCCGGCGATACCCAGCACGCCGCCGGCCGCGCCCATGTCGACCACCGTCAGGGTGATGCGCGCATCACCCGTC
>JADZBR010000372.1 GCA_020852035.1 Caulobacteraceae bacterium | reverse complement strand
CGCAGGGGGCCGCCCGCGCCCAGTATATCCAGCAGGTCTCCGGCAATAACCCGCAGAGCCCGGCCCGCACCCTGCCACCGACCACGGTGGTGCAGACCACCATCAAGAGCATCAGCCTGCTCTCCCCCACCAGCGCCCTCGTGCGCTTCGAGACGGAGCGTAGAGACGGCGGCGCCCCCGCCGGCGACCGCCGCGCCTTCGCCAGCGTGATCGGCTTCAAGTTCACCGGCGCACCGATGCGCATGGAGGACCGGCTGATCAATCCGCTGGGCTTCCAGGTCACCTCCTACCGCCGCGACGCCGAGAGCGCCGGGCCGCTGCCGCCGGTGGCGACGCAATGAGGCCGCTTGCTCTCGCCCTGGCCCTCGGCCTCGCCTGCGGGACGGCGCACGCCGCCGACGTGCCGCAGCCGGGGATGACCGACAGTCGCATCCAGACGGTCGACTACGATCCCGAGCAGGTGATCCTGCTTTTGGGCGCGCTGAACTACCAGTTCATGCTGGAGTTCGGGAACGACGAGCGGATCGAGAACGTCTCCATCGGCGACGCCATCGGCTGGCAGGTGACGCCCAACAAGGCCGCCAACCGCCTGTTCATCAAGCCGGTCGATCCCAAGAGCGGCACCAACATGACGGTGGTCACCACCTCGCGCCGCTACACCTTCGACCTGCGCATCGCCTCGCGCTCGCAGCGCGACGCCGTGCCCTATGTCGTCCGCTTCCGCTATCCGCAGATGGCCGTCGCCTTGCCCGAGCCGGACCCGGAACCGCAGCCGCTCAACGAGGCCTACACGGTGGCCGGCTCACCTGAGAACCGGCCGCTGCGCATCTTCGACGACGGCCGCATGACCTATTTCGAATGGGCCGAGGGCGCCGCCCAGCCGGCGATCTTCGCGGTGGGTCCCAAGGGCGAGGAGAGTCTCGTCAACGTCGGCGTGCGGGGCCGGTACACGGTGGTGGAGCAGCTCTCCGCCCGCTTCGTGCTGCGCAACGGCAAGGAGGTGGCCACCGTCGTCAACAACGGCTTCGCCGGCCCGGCGACAGGCGGGATCCAGTGAGAATGAACGTGCTTTCCGAAAACGACGACCCGCGCCTGATGCTGAGCGACGCGGACCGCGACCCCGCCTTCGACGACGAAGGCCCGGCTGTCGCGTCCACCGCGCGCGGTGCCAATCCCGTCCTCGTCGGCGGCGTCTTCGCCCTGGCGGCGGTCGGCCTCTTCCTGGTCCTCAACGCCAATCGGCTGGAGCGCGAGAACCGCCTGCTCACCACCCCGGTGGCCAACGCCGGCGACCAGCAGGTCGCGGCCCCCCCGCCGCTTGTCCTGCCGCCAAACGCGATGACCGGCCAGGGCCCGCTGACCAACATCCCGACCCCCGCGGTCGACAACTCGGCCCCGCCCCCGGCCCTGCCCGTCCCGCCCCCGCCGCCCGGCGCGGCTCCCGCGACCCAGGCGAGCGAGGCCCTTGCGCGCCGCAACGCGCCGGCCGTGGTGGTCGAGCTCGGCGAAGGCGGCCGGGTGAACACCGCCGCGCGCGCGGTCGCGGCCGGCGCCGCCCTGGCCGGCCCGGCGACGGCCGCCGCTGCTCCGGGCGCCGAGGTCTTCGCCCAGGTCGCTGCTGGGGGGTCCCCCTCGCCCGCGGCGGGCGCGGCGGCGATGTCCGCCGCCATCGACCAGGGCTCGATGAACGCCGACGAACGCTTCGCCAGCCGCATTGGCGGCGACCTGCCGGCCCAGGCGCGGGCCACCACGCTCCGCAACCTCTCCAGCCTCGCGCCGCAGGGCACCATCATCACCGGCGTGCTGGAGACCGCCATCAACTCCGACCTCCCCGGCTACACCCGCGCCGTGGTCAGCCGCGATGTGCGCAGCTTCGACGGCAAGCAGGTGCTGATCCCGCGCGGCAGCCGCCTGATCGGCCAGTACAAGAGCGCCGTCTCGCTCGGCCAATCGCGCGCCTTCGTGATCTGGACGCGGGTCATCCGCCCCGACGGCGTCTCCATCCAGATCGGCTCGCCCGGCGGCGACGAACTCGGCCGCGGCGGCATGACCGGCGAGGTGAACCGCCACTTCTTCCGCCGCTTCGCCGGCTCGATCCTGCTGTCGGTGCTGAACGCCGGCGTCGCGGCGGTCAGCGACAACCCCTCCACCCAGATCACCATCGGCTCGCCCGGCGCCGCCGCCAGCGCCGCGGCGGGGGCCAGCTTCGGCGAGACCATCTCGCCAACCATCAAGGTGCCGCAGGGCGAGGCGATCCGCATCTTCGTCGCCCGCGACCTCGATTTCTCCGGCGTGGCGCCCATCCGATGAGCGCCGCTCCCGCCATCTACCTGCGCACCTATCTGGCGCCCCTGGCCCCCTTCCTGGAGCGGGCGGACGTGACCGACATCTTCGTCAACGCCCCCGGCGAAGCCTGGGTCGAGACGATCGGCGGCGCCCTGGAGCGCCACCCCGCGCCGGAGCTCGACGAGCCGACCCTCTGGCGTCTCGCCCGCCAGATCGCCAGCCTCTCCCACCAGGGCGTCAGCCGCGAGCACCCGCTGCTCGCCGCCACCCTGCCCGAGGGCGAGCGAGTGCAGATCGTCGCCTCCCCCGCCACCCGCAGCTCGCTGGCCATGGCGGTTCGCAAGCACGTGGTCGCCGACCTCTCCCTGGAGGACTACGACAGCGCCGGCGCCTTCGAGGGCCTGCGCACCGACGGCCAGTCGGACCAGGCCGAGGTCGACGCCAACCTGCGCACCCAGCTGGAAACCGGCAAAGCCTCGGAGTTCCTCCGCGCGGCGGTGAAGGCGCGCAAGAACATCGTCGTCGCCGGCGGCACCTCCACCGGCAAGACCACCTTCCTCAACGCCCTCCTGAAGGAGATCCCCCGCGAGCAACGCCTCATCCTCATCGAGGACGCTCCCGAGGTGCAGCTCGACCACCCCAACGCCGTCGGCCTGGTGGCGGTGCGCGGCGACCAGGGCGAGGCGCGCGTCACCGCCGAGGACCTGCTGCAGGCGTCCCTGCGCATGCGCCCCGACCGCATCATCCTGGGCGAACTGCGCGGGCGCGAGGCGGCGAGCTTCCTGCGCGCGGTGAACACCGGCCACCCCGGCTCGATCACCACCGTCCACGCCGACAGCCCGGCCGGCGCGGTCGACCAGATCGCCCTGATGGTGCTGCAGGCGGGTCTGAACCTCGGCCGCGGCGAGATCGCCGACTATGTGCGCGGCGTGGTCGATGTCTTCGTGCAGCTGACCCGCAAGGACGGCCGCCGGAAGATCAGCCAGATCGTCATGCGCGAGGCGCCCTGCGCCTAGCCGCCGCGGGCGCAACCTGCCACAAGCAGGCGACATAAGTTCGCCTCGGGGAGGCCGCTCTATGCGGGCGCTTCGGCGGCCAGAGTGCAGCAGGGT
>JADZBR010000371.1 GCA_020852035.1 Caulobacteraceae bacterium | reverse complement strand
GGTCGGCATCCTGACCAACCGCGACGTGCGTTTCGCCACCGATCTGCGGCAGAAGGTGTCCGAGCTGATGACCAAGGAGCGCCTGGTCACGGTGCGCGAGGCGGTCCGGCAGGACGAGGCCAAGCGGCTCCTGCACCAGCACCGCATCGAGAAGCTCCTGGTGGTGGATGACCAGTACCGCTGCGTCGGCCTCATCACCGTCAAGGACATCGAGAAGGCGGTGGCCAATCCCAATGCCTGCAAGGACGATCAGGGCCGGCTGCGGGTCGCGGCCGCGACCACGGTCGGCGACAAGGGCTTCGTGCGCACCGAGGCGCTGATCGAGGCCGGCGTCGACCTCGTCGTGGTCGACACCGCGCACGGCCATTCCCAGCACGTTCTGGCCGCGGTCGGCCGCATCAAGCGGCTGTCGAACGCGGTGCAGGTGGTGGCCGGCAATGTCGCCACCACCGACGGCGCCAAGGCGCTGATCGACGCCGGGGCCGACGCCATCAAGGTCGGCATCGGGCCGGGCTCGATCTGCACCACCCGCATCGTCGCCGGCGTCGGCGTGCCGCAGCTCACCGCGATCATGGACAGCGTCGAGGCCGCGAAGAAACAGGGCATCCCGGTGATCGCCGACGGCGGCATCAAATATTCCGGCGACCTGGCCAAGGCGATCGCCGCCGGAGCCAGCGTGGCGATGATGGGTTCGGCCTTCGCCGGCACCGATGAGGCGCCGGGGGAGGTGTTCCTCTACCAGGGTCGCTCCTACAAGGCCTACCGCGGCATGGGCTCGCTGGGCGCCATGAGCCGTGGCTCGGCCGACCGCTACTTCCAGAAGGAAGTGACGGACGCCCTGAAGCTGGTGCCCGAGGGCATCGAGGGGCAGGTGCCCTACAAGGGGCCGATCGGCGCGATCCTGCACCAGATGGTCGGGGGACTCCGGGCCGCGATGGGCTATGTCGGCGCGGGCGATGTGCCGACCTTCCAGAAGCGGGCGCGGTTCATCCGCATCACCGGCGCAGGGCTACGCGAGAGTCACGTGCACGACGTGATGATGACCCGCGAAGCGCCCAACTACTCGGCGCCCGCCTGATGGAACCGCGCACCGCTCCCGAACTCCTGCTGCTCGGCGCGGCCGTCCTGATCGGCTTTGCGCACCTCTTCTGGGCGTCCGCAGCGGCCAACGCCCAGTGGAAGGACCTGAAGTGGAACATGGGGCCTCGCGACACGCCCAAGCCGCCGCTGACCGGCATGGCCGCGCGGCTGCAGCGCGCCTTCGCCAACTATCGGGAGACCTTCCCGTTCTTTGTGGCGGCGGTGCTCTCGGCCTACCTCGCGGCCCGTCTCGGCGAACGCACCCTCCTGGGCGCGTGGATCTATGTGATCGCGCGGGCGCTCTATCTGCCGATGTACGCCTTCGGCGTGCCGGTGGGGCGCACCATCGTCTGGCTGGCTTCGGTGATGGGCATCCTGACGGTGTTGAGCGCGCTGGTCCGTGCGTGACGGCGGGCGCATCGCCGCGGCCATCGACGTCCTGACCGAGATCGAGGCGCGCGCTCGGCCGGCGCGTCTGGCCCTGAAGGCGTGGGGCGACGTCTCGCGATTCGCCGGCGCCAAGGACCGCGCTTTCGTCTCCGGCCTGGTGATGGACGCCCTGCGCAAGCGCCGCTCGATGGCCTGGCGGACGGGCGGGGAGGGGCCGCGGGCCGTCGCCCTGGGCGTGCTCCGCTTCGGCTGGGACTGGCCGCTGGAGCGCATCGTGGACGCCGCTTCCGATCAGCCGCACGGTCCCGGTCCTCTGACCGAAGACGAGCGCGCCGCTCTCAACGCGCCCCGCGATCTCGCGGACGCCCCCGCCCATGTGCGCGGCGACTATCCCGACTGGCTGGAGCCGGCCATGCAGCGCGCCTTCGGCGAAGGCCGGGCTGAGGCCGGCGCCGCGCTGGCCGAACGGGCGCCGGTGGACCTGCGCATCAACACGCTGAAGACCGATCCCGAGCGCGCCCTGAAGGCGCTCGCGCCGCTGCACGCCGAGTCTGCCGCGGTGCTGCCGACCGCCGCCCGCATCCCCGCCCCCGACCCGACGACGCGCGGCGGGGCGGTCGAGGCCATCCCGGCTTTCTCCAAGGGCTGGTTCGAAGTGCAGGACCTGGGCTCGCAGATCGCCGCCGCGGCGGCCGGGAACGTGAAGGGCGCTCAGGTGCTCGACTTCTGCGCCGGCGGCGGCGGCAAGACCCTGGCGCTGGCCGCGGCGATGTCGTCCACCGGCCAGATCTACGCCTATGACGTCGACGCCCGCCGCCTGGCCGACACCATCCGCCGCGCCCAGCGCGCCGGGGTGCGCAACCTGCAGGTCCGCTCACCAGTGGAAGCCGATCCGCTACGCGGCCTGGCGGAGAAGATGGACGTGGTCTTCGTCGACGCCCCCTGCACCGGCTCGGGCGCCTGGCGGCGCAATCCGGACACCAAATGGCGGCTCACGCCGGAGGCGCTGGCCCGCCGGCAGGCCGACCAGGACGCTGTGCTCGGCGCAGCCGCCGGCTTCGTGAAGCCGGGCGGGCGGATGATCTATGTCACCTGCTCGGTGTTCCGCGAGGAGAACGAGGACCGTGTGGCCGCCTTCCTGGCCGGCGATGCGTCATTTTCGGTCGTTCCACCCCCTGATGCGCTCTCGCCATATCTGACGCCCGAGGGCTATCTGCGCCTCGCTCCCCATACCTCCGTCACCGACGGCTTCTTCGCCGCCGTCCTCGCCCGCGCCGCATGAGTTCCGCCATGACCTCCCCGACCCACCAACGCGTCCTGATCGTCGACTTCGGCAGCCAGGTGACCCAGCTGATCGCCCGCCGGGTGCGCGAGAGCGGCGTTTTTTGCGAGATCCATCCCTTCGACCGCATCGACGAGGTGCTGGCGGGCTTCGCCCCGGCGGCGATCATTCTTTCCGGCGGCCCGTCGTCGGTGCACGAGGACGAGAGCCCGTCGGTATCCAAGGCGGTGTTCGAGCAGGGCGTTCCGGTGCTGGGCATCTGCTACGGCGAGCAGACCATGTGCGCCGAGCTCGGCGGGAGGGTGGAGCCGGGAACCACCCGCGAGTTCGGCCGCGCCGAGATCGAGATCGTCCGCGAAAGCCCGCTGCTGGAGGGCCTGGGCGCCCTCGGTCACGCCGAGACCGTCTGGATGAGCCACGGCGACAAGGTGACCGCCTTGCCGCCGGGCTTTGCGGCCATCGCCACGTCCGAGGGCTCGCCCTTCGCCGCCATCGCCGACGAGGCGCGCCGGTTCTACGGCGTGCAGTTCCATCCGGAGGTCGCGCATACGCCGCGCGGGGCATTGATCCTGAAGAACTTCACCCACCGCATCGCCGGCCTTTCCGGAGACTGGACGATGGCGGCGTTCCGCGCCGAGGAGATCGCCCGCATCCGCGCCAAGGTCGGCAAGGAGCGCGTGATCTGCGGCCTCTCCGGCGGGGTCGACTCCTCGGTGGCCGCGGTGCTGCTGCACGAAGCGATCGGCGACCAGCTGACCTGCGTCTTTGTGGACACCGGCCTTTTGCGCCTCAACGAGGCCGAGCAGGTGGTGAAGATGTTTCGGGATCACTACAACATTCCGCTGGTTCATGTTGATGCAGCTGAAGAATTCCTCGGCCAGCTCGCCGGCGTCTCCGACCCGGAAACCAAGCGCAAGATCATCGGTCGCGTCTTCGTCGAGATCTTCGACCGCGAGGCCGCCAAGGTGGAGGGCGCCACGTTCCTGGCCCAGGGCACCCTCTATCCCGACGTGATCGAGAGCGTGTCGGCCAGAGGCGGCCCCTCGGCGGTGATCAAGAGCCACCACAACGTCGGCGGCCTGCCGGACTACATGAAGCTGAAGCTGGTCGAGCCGCTGCGCGAGCTCTTCAAGGACGAGGTCCGCGCCCTCGGCGTCGAGCTCGGCCTGCCGCCGGCCTTCGTCGGCCGTCATCCATTCCCCGGCCCGGGCCTGGCCATCCGCATCCCCGGCGAGGTGACCCCCGAGCGCGTCGCCATCCTGCAGAAGGCCGACGCCGTCTATCTCGACGAAATCCGCAAGGCCGGCCTCTACGACGCCATCTGGCAAGCCTTCGCGGTGCTGCTGCCGGTGCGCACGGTGGGGGTGAAGGGCGATGCGCGCACCTACGACGAGGTCTGCGCCCTGCGCGCGGTC
>JADZBR010000370.1 GCA_020852035.1 Caulobacteraceae bacterium | reverse complement strand
GTGTTCGCCCTGTTCGTGATCGCCGTCGCCGCCGCCGAGGTCGGCGTCGGGTTGGCGATCGTGCTGCTCATCTATCGGAACAAGCGCTCCATCGACATCGACGCGCTCGACGAGTTGAAGGGCTGACACCGCGCACCATGTGGTTCTTCACCCACGTCTGGATCGTCCCGGCCATGATGGCCCTGTCGTTCCTGCTCATCCTGTTCTTCGGCAAGAAGATGCCCAAGAAGGGTGCCGAGATCGGCATCTTCTTCGTGGCGCTCTGCCTGATCTACTCGCTGTTCACCCTCGGCAACTGGATCACCTGGACCCACGACTCGCCGACGCTGGCCGAGGGCACCCCCGAGGCCCAGCAGCTCGCGGCCGAGAAGGGCGCGCTCGCCAACGTCCCCGCGGACTGCTCCCGGGTCGCCGCGCACCCCGCCGCCTCGGTCGCTGAAGAAGAGGCCGGCGGCGGTCACGGCTCCGGCGACAGCGGAACGAGCGGCGGCCACGGCGACGAGGGCGCCATCGCAGCCACCGGCTCCGGCACCGGTGAGGTCGCCTCCGGCGCAGCCGCCACCTCGAGCTCGACCAAGGCCGCAGAAGCCGGCGCCGAAGAGACGCTGACCCGGCCGGTCGTGCGCTGCGCCACCTGGATCGACTCCCCCGAGGCGTCGATCACCTGGGGCACCCAGATCGACGGCCTGTCGATCATGATGCTGCTGGTCGTGCCGCTGATCTCGCTGCTGGTGCACATCTTCTCGACCGACTACGTGCACGGCGACCGGCGCTACACCCACTACTTCGCCTTCCTGTCGCTGTTCACCGCCTCGATGCTGTTCTTCGTGCTGTCCCAGAGCACGCTGCAGATGATCGTCGGCTGGGAGCTCGTCGGTGTCTGCTCGTTCGCGCTGATCGGGCACTGGTGGGAGGAGAAACCCAACTCCGACGCCGCGCTCAAGGCGTTCCTCACGAACCGCGTCGGCGACATGGGCCTGTTGATCGGGATGATCATCCTGTTCTTCGCGGCGGGGAACTCGTTCTCGATCATGGACATCACGATCCTGGCCAACGAGGGCGGGATCCGACACACCGTGCTGATGGCGGCCAGCATCTGCCTGATCGCCGCGGTCATGTCCAAGTCGGGCCAGTTCATCCTGCACACCTGGCTGCCCGACGCCATGGAGGGGCCGACGCCGGTCTCGGCGCTGATCCACGCCGCGACCATGGTCACCGCCGGCGTCTACATGGTCTGCCTGCTGTCGCCGATGTTCGAGTACGCCCCGGTGGCGAAGAACATCGTCACGGTGATCGGCGCGGTCACCGCCCTGTTCGCCGCCACCGTCGGCCTGACCCAGAACGACATCAAGCGGGTGATCGCCTATTCGACCTGCTCGCAGCTCGGCTACATGTTCTTCGCCGCCGGCGTCGGCGCCTACCAAGCGGCGATGTTCCACCTGTTCACCCACGCCTTCTTCAAGGCGCTCTTGTTCCTCGGCGCCGGCTCGGTGATCCACGGCATGGCCCACGAGCAGGACATGCGCCGCTATGGCGGGCTGATGAAATACCTGCCGGTGACCTATGCGGTGATGACCATCGGCACCATCGCCATCACCGGCCTGGGCATCCCCGGCGTCGAGCTGGGCTTCGCCGGCTTCTACTCCAAGGACGCCATCATCCACGCCGCCTACGAGGCCGGCGGGGCGGGGCACCCGATGGGCTATTTCGCCTTCTTCATCGGCATCCTGGTGGCCGGGCTGACCGCCTTCTACTCCTGGCGGCTGGCGTTCTTCACCTTCAACGGCCACGCCCGCTGGACCAGCGAGGACCTCGAGCACCACTGGCACAACCGCGACCACGCCCACGACGCCGTGCACGACGACCAGGCGCACGGCCATGCCGACGCGGCGCACGCCGAGACCCATTCCGAGCCCGACCACGGCGGCCACCAGCACCTGCCGCACGAGAGCCCGTGGAGCATGCGCCTGCCGCTGATCGTGCTGGCCGCCGGGGCGATCGGCGCGGGCTTCCTGTTCCACCACCAGTTCATCGGCCCCGAGCAGGGCGAGTTCTGGCGCGGGGCGATCTTCCACGCGCCCGCCGCCCACGCCGGGGCCGGCCACGAAGCGCCGGCCTGGGTGGTCTGGGCGCCGCTGGTGGTCTCGGTGCTGGGCCTGCTGGTCGCCGCCTACATGTACATCTGGCGCGAGGGCCTGGGCGCCAGGCTCGCCGCCCAGCGCGGAGCGCTCTACCTGTTCTTCTACAACAAGTGGTTCTTCGACGAACTCTACCAGGCGACCTTCGTGCGCGGCGCCAAGTGGCTGGGCGACCTGTTCTGGAAGGGCGGCGACCAGAAGATCATCGACGGCTTCGGGCCGGACGGCGTCGCCGCGGTGTCGCAGGCGGTGGGCCGCGGGGCCAGCCGGGTGCAGAGCGGCTACGTCTACCACTACGCCTTCGTCATGTTGCTGGGGGTCGCGGTGCTGTTGACCTTCGCCATGTGGGCCTGGGCTTAGGGGGGCGCAGACCATGACCGGCATTCTCTCGCTCATCACCTTCGCGCCGCTGATCGGCGTCGCCGCGATCCTGGTGCTGCGCTTCGCGACCAGGCCGAACGGCGCCGGCGAGCCCGCCGCCGAGGCCGCCCGCTGGATCGCGCTGGCCACCACGCTGGCGGTGTTCGCCCTGTCGGTGCTGCTGGTGGTCCAGTTCGACCCGGCCGACCCCGGCTTCCAGTTCGTCGAGGACGCGCCCTGGTTCGCCGGCCTGCGCTACCGCATGGGGGTGGACGGAATCTCGGTGCTGTTCGTGCCGCTGACCGCCTTCCTGATGCCCCTGTGCATCGCCGCCTCATGGAAGACCATCGACAAGCGCGTGCTGGAGTACATGATCGCCTTCCTGGCGCTGGAGACGCTGGTCATCGGCGTGTTCTGCGCGCTGGACCTGGTGCTGTTCTACATCTTCTTCGAGTTCGGCCTGGTGCCGATGTTCCTGATCATCGGGGTGT
>JADZBR010000369.1 GCA_020852035.1 Caulobacteraceae bacterium | reverse complement strand
CGGTCAGCCGCTTCATCCCCTCGTGGAAGACCCACCAGGTCTACGTCTCCGGCCGCGGCGCCGACATGAAGACCGAACCGCCCCGCCGGCCGATGAGCATGCGCGACGTGCTCTGCCACACCAGCGGCATCACCTACGGAAACGCGCTCGCCGCCCTCGGCGCGCCGGGCACCGGCCATCCGGTCGACGCCGCCTATGCCGAGCACAAGGTGCGGCGCGGGCGCGACGAGACCCTGACCGATTTCGTCGGCAAGCTCGCCCAAGTGCCGCTGATGTATCACCCCGGCGAGCAGTGGATGTATTCGCTCTCCACCGACATCTGCGGCGCCCTGGTGGAGATCATCTCCGGCCAGCGGTTCGACAAGTACCTCGCCGAGCACATCTTCGGCCCCCTCGGCATGACCGACACCGCCTTCTACGTGACGCCCGACAAGGCCGGCCGCCTGACGGCCAACTATCGCCGCGGGCCGGACAAGAAGCTGCAACTGATCGACGACCCGGCGACCAGTGACTACCTGACCGAACCCACCTTCTTCTCCGGCGGCGGCGGCCTGACCAGCACGCTGGCCGACTACCTGCGCTTCACCGAGATGCTCCGCCGCGGCGGCGAACTGGACGGGGCGCGCATCCTCGGGCCCCGCACCATCGACCTGATGAAGCGCAACCACCTGAAGGGCGGCAAGGACCTTACCCAGATGGCCCTCGGCTCCTTCTCCGAGACCGCCAACGAGGGCGTCGGCTTCGGCCTCGGCTTCGCCACCGTGCTCGACGAGGTGACCTCCGGCGGCATGGGCGCGGGCGACTTCTACTGGGGCGGCGCGGCCTCGACGATCTTCTGGGTCGACCAGAAGGAGGACCTCTCCTGCGTGTTCATGACCCAGTTCATGCCGTCGGGCACCTTCAACTTCCGCGGCCAGCTGAAGCAGATCGTCTATTCCTCGATCGTCGACTGAGGCCGGCGAAAGCGCCAGACGATACGGAACACCTCGTAGGCGGCGATGGCGACGGTGAACATCGCCGCCGCCATCAGGCCAAGCTCGACGCCGCGGTCGATCTCCGCCAGCCGCTCGGGCGAGAGCCCGGGCGCGCCGACGCTCACCCAGTCGCGGGTCCGCAGGAACACCAGCGCCATGACCGCCAGGCCCAGGTTGCCCGCGATCCCCCGCGCCGCGCCCACGCGCGCCAGGTCGGGCCGCAGGAGATCGACCAGGTTGCCCGCCATCCGCAGGATCACCACCGCGATCACCGGCCAGTAGAACGCCCGCCAGGCGGAGGCGAAGACCACATCGACGCCGGACTCGCCGATCAGCCGGCTCATCGGCAGATGCAGCAGGCCGATCCACCACAGCAGGAACGCGCCCTCGACGATCACCTCGGAGATCAGCTCGACCGGCCGCTTGCGCGGCCGCCAGTTGAGCGCCGGCAACCGCCGCGGATCCCACCGCTCCAGCCGCCGTTGCGCGCGCGGGCTGCGATCGGCGGCGACCGCCGCCAGAGTCGCCAGGCCGAACATGAAGACGCCGTCGTTCAGCAGCGAAAAGACGTTGCCGATCACCGCGCCGGCCGGATCGGCCCCGCTGAGCAGCGCCAGCAGGACGAAGACCACATGCACCGCCACCAGGATCGCCGCGCCGATCCGCACCGCCAGGGCGTAGAACGGATAGGTGCGCGGCCCGATCAGCTGACTGTGGCGCGCGTAGCCGCCGGCCACCACCACCGGGTGGCCCATGCGCCGCAGGATCGTGGTCCAGTCGTCCTCGTCCAGCGGCCGGCCGAGCTCGGCCTCGCGCTCCTCGGCCTGCGACAGCAGCGTGTCGCGCAGCTCGGCGGCCACGTCGTCGCGCTGCGCCTCCGGCAACTGCGCCTTGATGGCGAACAGGTAGCGGTCGATGAGGGCCATCAGCGGGCCTCCCCCAGGATGTCGGTCACGGATCGGTTGAGCGCCCGCCACTCGGCGAGCAGGCGTTGCAGCACCGCCTCGCCGTCCGGCGAAAGGCGGTAGAAGCGCTTCTTGCGCTTGTCCTCTTCGCGCCACTGGCTGGAGAGCAGCCCTTGAGTCTCCAGCCGGCGCAGCATCGGGTAGAGCGCGCCTTCGTCGATCTCCAGCCCCTCGTCGGCCAGCGCCTTGCGCAGGGTGTAGCCGTAGCGCTCGTCGCGAAGCGCGGCGAGCACCGCCAGGATCAGCGAGCCGCGGCGCAGCTCCAGCCTCAGGGATTCGAAATGATCTTCAGCGCCCATGTGCGTCACATAGTGTTCGTTACACAGTGTGTGGCACACAGTATGTGAGGCCGTCAAGCACAGTTCTTGCGTCCGACGTCGAGCCGGGCCGGCGAACGACCGCGCTTCACGAACGCATGATAGCGTGATATCAAGATATCATGGCTCAGATGCTGATCCGAAACCTGTCCGACCAGGCCGTCGACCACATCAAGCAGCGCGCCCGCAACGCCGGACGCAGCGCCGAGGCCGAGGCTCGTGATATCCTGGAACGGGAAGCCCGGGCGGCGAAGGCGGAGTGGTGGCGCAAGGTCAGCGAAATCCGCAAGCTGACGGAAGGCAAGATCACTGACGATTCCACCGACCTGATCCGCGAGGATCGTGACAGCCGGTGAGGGTCGTGGTCGACGCCTCGGTGATCGTGAAATGGTACCTGTCCGAGCCGGACAGCGCCGAGGCGGAACGGCTGCACGACGAAGAGACGATCGCTCCCGAGCTCTGGATCAGCGAAACAGCCAATGCGCTTTGGAAGCGGCAAGCACGCGGCGATATTGACCAAAGGGTGTTGGATGGGTTCGCGGCGACAGCGCCGACCTCGACAATCCAGACCGAACCCATCGCGCAGGACATCGCGGCGGCGCTTGATCTGGCGCGCCGCCTTCACCATCCAGTCTACGACTGCCTCTATCTGGCCAGCGCGATCCGGAACGAAACCCATGTGGTGACGGCCGACCGCAAGTTCTTCGCCGTCGTGACCTGTGACGCCGACCTCGCCGCGCACATCCGCCTGCTCGGCGCCTAGGCCGTTGGATTGCGCGGATCGAGCGGCAGGCCCGCCGCCTGCCGCGCCTTGATCATCCGCAGCCAGCCATGCAGGCCCTCGCAGTCGAGGCCGTGCATCATCAGCCGGTAACCGGCCTGCAGGGTGGAGAGCTGCACGAGCGGGTGGCCGTTCTTGATGAAGGCCAGGTGGTAGTCGGCGCCCAGGATCTTGGCGATGTAGATCGCCACGGTCTCGTCCAGCTGCAGGGAATTGGCCGCGCGGATGAAGTCGGCCCGCGGCAGGAAGAGCGCGTAGAGCGGGGTGTAGACCTCGATCGCCGTCTGCACGTCCACGAAGTTCAGCCAGCCCCTTGGCAGCGGCTCGAGCTCGAACGGTTCGTCCGAGATCATGCTGAAGTCGAGATCGTCGACCGGCGCCAGATCACGGCCCTGCGCGCGCAGGCTCGCGTTCAGCTGGATGATGAAGTTGAAGACGTTGAGGTCGTGCTGCAGGAAGACGTTGTCCTCCAGGTCCTTCAGCGTGCGCGGGCGCAAGGGGACGGTCTCGACCTCCACCGGCCCGGCGTTGGCCTTGATGAAGGCCAGGAGTTCGGTGCCCACGTGAAAGTGGCGCAGGATCAGGGTGTTGGCCTCCGGGGTGCAGAAGGTCTTCAGTCCCCAGTGGATCAGCTTGTGCAGCGGCCCGTTCAGGTTCGGGTGATGCGGCGAAATCCCGCGCAGCAGCTTCACCAGCAGGAAGAAGCCGAACACCGCCGGCCGCACGATGGGGAACATCCAGCGCCGCGACCAGGAGCGGTTGCCCTTCAGTAGGGCGTTCTTGGCCACCGGCGCGATCGGCAGGCTCTGGTCGAGATAGAGCGCCAGCCACGGATCCGGGTCGTTCGGATCGTAATCCGCCATCGAGAAGGCCGGATCGCTCACCCCGCCATCTCCTCGATCTGCAGCACGTAGAGCCGCGCCGTCACCTCGGCGGTGCGCACGATGCGGCGCGCCACCGCTTCGTCCGGCAGCACCATCGCCAGCATCTGGCGGAACTCCTCGATATGCTCGGCGTCGTTCTCGCCGTGATAGAGCAGGAAGCGCACGGCATGGTCCGGCAGGCTCAGCCGGTCCCGCACCATCGCCCCCCACTCGGCCGCCTTGATCGAGCCCAGCCCCTCGATGATCCACATGGCGCCGAGGAGGCCGAACGGATTGGGCCTGGACGCCTCATGGAACATCCAGGCCGACAGCGCCTCGGAGCCGACGTTCTTCTCCGCGCCCTGGATGTCGGCCAGTTCGCCGCCGCTGGCGACGAAGTCGGCCTCTAGCAGGCGGAAGTCGCGGTGCTCGGTCACCGCGTGGCGCATCAGGAGCGAGCGGAGCTCCAGATGCGTCTCGTCGATGTTGGAAGCCGCCCGGCTCATCCACAGCGCGCCGTCCTTCACCTGCTGGCGAAGGCCGGTGAGGAAGGCGTGGTAGTCGGCCAGCGCGAACCGCCCGCGGGTCAGCCTGCGGATCAGCGGCGTCTGCTCCAGCCGCTGCTCGAAGTCGGTGAAGACGACGGTCAGCCG
The DNA here is from genome assembly GCA_020852035.1 of Caulobacteraceae bacterium. GTDB lineage: Bacteria > Pseudomonadota > Alphaproteobacteria > Caulobacterales > Caulobacteraceae > Phenylobacterium. Next base: position 467 of record JADZBR010000369.1, on the reverse strand, counting down.
GCGCAGGACATCGGCGACTCCAGCCTGTTCCCCTCCCCCTTGAGGGGAGGGGCTAGGGGTGGGGGTGTAGGCCTGTGACTCTCCCGTCGAAGCTCCAGACGGCGCCTCACCGGACCGCGCGGCGCTGACACCCCCACCCCCGTCCCCTCCCCTCAAGGGGGAGGGGAGATCGCGACTGCTCATCCCCGCACCGCCTCCAGCAGCATGAAGCCGACGAAGGCCCGGCCGCTCTCCGGCACCACGCAGAGCACCGTCTCGCCCGCTTTCAGCCGGCCGGACTTCATGAACGCCTCCAGCATCACCCAGATCGACGCCGAACCGACATTGCCCACTTCCGCAAGGTTCGAGAACCACTTCTCCTGCGGGATCATCCCGGCGGTGTTCTCCAGCAGGCCCACGATCTCCTCGCGCAGCGACTTCGCCGAGTAATGGCACAGCAGGTGGTCCACCTCGCCCGGCCGGATGCG